>DASUAK010000001.1:0-6222 GCA_035763845.1 bacterium
GGGGGGTTCCTGATGCTCTACTGTCCCCCCGGGGCCGCGGCCCGGGTCACCCTCGGGCTCGAGGCGCAGGGGCTGAAGCGCATGGACTTCGCCTTCGACTTCGACGGCGCGAAGATCCTCGTGAATAACGCCCTGCCGTTCGCGGTGGCGCGGCATGCCTAGCCGCTGGGCCGACGACCGCCGGCGGCAGCGGGCCGTGCTGACCGCGGGGCTGGTCGTCCTGGACGCCGCCGCGCTGTCGGCCGCGCTCATCCTGGCCCACCGCATCGCCGCCTCGTGGTCGAGCTCGTATGCGCCGGCGGCGTTCCCGCCGTCGCTGTGGCTCCTCATCCCCGTGGCGATCTCGCTGTTCATCCTCGCCCGGCTGTACGTCCTCGACGAGCTGCTCGAAGGGGCCATCGAGTACGGGCGGGTGATCAACGGCTGCACGCTGGCGTCGTTCAGCCTGATCCTGCTCGGGTTCTGGGGGAAGGAGCTGTCCACCCTCGCCCCGTCGCGCACGTTGATCATCCTGGTATGGATCCTGTCGATCACCGCGGTGGGCGGCGGTCGCTTCGCGGCCCGGCGGGTCGTGCGCTTCCTCCGGCGGCGGGGATATCTCATCTCCCGGGCGGTCATCGTGGGTCTCGGCACCTCGGGGATGGCCTTCGCCCGGCACTTCGAGCAGGTGCGGCACGCGGGGATCCAGATCGTGGGCTTCGCGGACGACTTCCTGGCCCCGGGGACACCGGTCACAGACGACCTGAAGGTCCTGGGCCCCCCGAGCGCGCTGCCGATGATCCTCGCCGAAACCGGCGCCGACCAGGTCATCGTCGTGCCGACGGCGATGGCCTGGGAGAGCTTTCAGAACCTCGCCCGGCAGATGACCAGCTTGAATGGGACCGTGATTCGTATCGCCCCCGGCTCGCGCGACCTGCTGGCCACGAGCATGCGGGCGCACCGGGTGGGGTTCATCCCGATGCTCACCGTCGAGCGCGTGCGCATCGTGGGGCTGGACCGCGTGCTGAAGACCGTCCTGGACTACGCCGTCGCCCTGCTGGCGCTTCCCGTGGCGGGGCCGGTCGTCCTGCTGGCGGCCGCCGCCCTGCGCGCGTCGGGCGTCCGGCCCTTCGTGCCCATCCGGTTCCTCGGCCGGGGCGCCGTCGTCTTCACGACGGTCGTGCTCAATACCCGGCAGGGGCCGGCGAGGCTCACCGCGCTCCTGCGGCGCTTCTCCCTGGACCGGCTGCCCCATCTGGGCAGCGTCCTCCTCGGCCGGATGAGCATCGTCGGCCCGCGCCCCATCCCGGCGGGGCAGCGCGGCAGCCACGGAGCCTGGCTGCACGGGATCCTGACCGTCAAGCCGGGTCTCACCGGCACCTGGGCGGTGCGCCCGCCCATGCCGCTCGAGGACGAGATGGAGTTGAGCCTCTTCTACATCAGGAACTACACGATCTGGGTCGATCTGGAAGTCCTGGTCCGGAGCGTGCTCCGCCGTCTGAGCGGGGGGTCCGAGACGGAGCCAGAGGCGCCCGTGGAGGAGGCTGTGCTTCGTGAACGCGTCGCAGTACATCGCTGACCTGCAGCCGGCGCTGGCCGCGCTGGCGGCCGTGGATTTCCGCAAGGTGGAGGCCATCCTGCTCAGGGCCCGTGAGGATGAGCGCACGATCTTCATCATCGGCAACGGCGGGAGCGCCGCCACAGCCTCCCACATGGCCAACGATCTGAACAAGGGCGCCGCCGTGGCCGGGCACCGGCGGTTCCGGGCCCTGGCGCTCACCGACAACGTGCCGCTTATCACGGCCTGGGCGAACGACACCCGGTACGATCAGGTCTTCGTGGAGCAGCTGGCCAACTTCATCCGGCCCGGCGACGTGCTCATCGCCATCAGCGGCAGCGGCAATTCGCCCAACATCATCGCGGCGCTCGAGTGGGCCCGCCGCGAGGGCGCCGTGACGGTCGGCCTGACGGGCGGCAGCGGCGGGCGGATGCTCGGCCTCGTCGACTGCTGCCTGCTCGCGCCGTCCGACCGGATGGAGCAGATCGAAGACCTGCATCTGGTGCTGGCGCATGCGATCTGCGTCAGCCTGCGCAACCGCATCGCCGGCAGGACGCTGATCGCCGCCGGGGGATCGTGATGCCGGGCGCCATCTTCCTCGATCGCGACGGTGTCTTGTGTGAGAACCGCGCGACCTACGTGAAGTCCTGGGAGGAGTTCAGGTGGCTCCCGGGCGCGCGGGAAGCGCTGCAGGTGTTGGCGCGCGTGGGCCGTCCCGTGGTGATCGTGACCAATCAGTCGTCGATCAACCGCGGCCTCACGACGCGGACGAACGTCCACGAGATCCATGCCGCGATGGCCCGCGAGATCGAGCGGTGCGGCGGCCGCCTGGACGCCATCTACCTGTGTCCCCACAGGCCCGATGAGGGGTGCTCCTGCCGCAAGCCCGGCGTGCGCCTGTTCCGCCAGGCGGCCGCTGATCTGGGGATCGACCTGGAGCGCTCGTACCTGATCGGGGACGCTCTGTCCGACGTGCAGGCCGGCTGGGCGCTGAAGATGCGCGTCATCCTGGTGCGGACGGGCCTGGGCGAGCAGGCGATCGCCGGCCTGAACGGCGAGGCGCAGCGGGTCGACAGCGTGCGGGATGCCCTGGCGGCGGCCCGGCTGATCGAGGGCGACATCGGGTCGCGGTTTCTTCGGCGTGCCTACCGCTGGCCCGGCGGCCCGGCCCCGCGCCGGTCGCGCGTGGATGTTCAAGGGGGGAGCCGCACGTGAAAGCCATCATCCTGGCCGGCGGGTTCGGGTCCAGGCTCTCCGAGGAGACGGCCCTGCGGCCGAAGCCCGCCGTCGAGATCGGCGGGAAACCCATCCTCTGGCACATCATGAACATCTGCTCCGCCCATGGGATCAACGAGTTCATCATCGCCCTCGGGTACAAGGGCGAAGTGCTCAAGCAGTACTTCCTCAGCTTCTACGCGCTGAACAACGACATCTCGATCAACCTGTCCTCGGGCGACACGACCATCCACAACGGCCACCGGCAGCCCAACTGGACGGTCCATCTTGTGGACACCGGACTCTCCACCCAGACCGGCGGGCGCCTGAAGCGCCTGAGGGAGTGGCTCGATGAAGACGAGACGTTCCTCTTCACCTACGGCGACGGGGTGGCGGACCTCGACATCTCCGCGCTGATCCGGTTCCACCATGATCACGGCAAGCTGGCCAGCGTCACGACCGTCCGGTCGCCGGCCCGCTTCGGCCGGATCGCCTTCGACGGGGACCAGGTCGTGGAGTTCTACGAGAAGCCCGAACAGGGCGAAGGCTGGATCAACGGCGGCTACTTCATCCTGCACCGGAACGCCCTCGATTACATCGACGGCGACGACTGCGTGTGGGAGCGAGACGCGGTCGTCCGGCTGGCCCGCGACGGGCAGCTGGTAGGATATCGCCACCCCGGGTTCTGGTCGTGCATGGACACGCTCAAGGAGAAGAACATGCTGGAAGAGCTGTGGAACGCCGGCAGGGCCCCCTGGAAGATCTGGGCATGACTCCCCTTCGCGTACTGGTGACCGGCGCCCACGGCTACATCGGCGTTCCACTCTGCGCGACCTTGATCGAGCGCGGCCACACCGTGTTCGGCCTCGACACCGGCTTCTATGACGACGGCTGGCTCGATGACGGCCGGCGGTACGCCGAGCCGCCTTGCGCGATGCGGGACATCCGCCAGATCAGCGAGGACGACCTCCGGGGCCTCGATGCCGTCATCCACCTGGGTGAACTCTCGAACGATCCGCTGGGGCAGCTGCTGCCGGAGGCCACCCGCGCCATCAACCACGAGGGCAGCGTCGCCCTGGCCCGACGGTCCAAGGCCGCCGGCGTGCCGCGGTTCCTGTACTCCTCCTCCTGCAGCGTGTACGGGTTTCGAACGACCGACGAGCTCCTGACCGAGGCCGCGCCCCCCTCACCGCAGACCGTGTACGCCGAGTGCAAGGTGATGGTGGAGCAGGCCCTGGCCGAGCTGGCCGACGCGTCGTTCTCCCCCACCTGCCTGCGGAATGCCACGGCCTACGGGCCGGCGCCGCGGATGCGGTTCGATCTCGTCGTGAACAATCTGGCCGGGTTGGCCTGGACGACGGGAGAGATCCGGATGATCAGCGACGGATCGCCCTACCGTCCCCTCATTCATGTCCTCGACATCTGTCAGGCCTTCGCCTGCGCGCTCGAGGCGGATCGGGAGTCGGTGCATGATCAGATCCTCAACGTCGGGGACACCCGAGAGAACTACCGCATCCGGGAGGTCGCCGGCATCGTTGCGGACGTGTTCCCGGACTGCCGGCTCACCCTGGGGGATGACACGGATCAGCGGAGTTACCGCGTGTCGTTCGGGAAGATCCAGGAGCGGCTTCCCGGTTTCCGGTGCGCGCATGACGTCACCTCGGGCGTGCGCCAGCTCCGCGATCTCTTCGAGCGCGTCCGGCTGACGCGTGACCGCTTCGAATTTCGGGCGCATACCAGGGTGAAGCAGCTGCAGCACCTCATGGCCGGCGGGGAGATCGACGCGGACTTCCGCTGGACTGCGCAGCCCGCGGCAGGAGCCGCCCGATGACCGTACCGCGGGGACAGTGCCGCTTCTGCGGGAAGGCGCTGCGGCATACGTTCGTGGACCTGGGGTCGCAGCCGCTGGCGAACCGGTACCTCGAGCCCGCGCAGCTCGCGGAGATGGAACCCTTCTATCCCCTCCACCTGTACGTCTGCGAGGCGTGCCTGCTGGTCCAGATCGAGGAGATCGTCAGCCCGGTCGAGATCTTCACCGACTACCCCTACTTCTCGTCATACTCCGAGAGCTGGCTGGCCCACGCCCGGGCGTTCACCGGCGAGGCGGTCGAGCGGTTCCGCCTCGGCCCGGACAGCCGGGTGGTGGAGGTCGCGAGCAACGACGGCTATCTGCTTCAGTATTTCCGGGATCGCGGGATCCCGGTCCTGGGGGTCGATCCGGCGGCGAACGTGGCGCAGGTCGCGGTCGCGCGCGGCATTCCGACGCTGGTGCGGTTCTTCGGTGCCCAGACGGCCCGGGAGCTGGCCGCGGGCGGCCAGGCCGCGGACCTGCTGATCGGCAACAATGTGCTCGCACACGTGCCCGATCTCAATGACTTCGTCGAGGGCTTGAAGCTCGCGCTGCGGCCGCGAGGCGCTATCGTGATGGAGTTCCCGCACCTGATGCGCCTCATGGCGGAGACCCAGTTCGACACGATCTACCATGAGCATTTCTCGTACTTCTCGCTCCGCACCGTATCGGAAGTCTTCCGGGCGCACGGGCTGCGCATCTTCGACGTCGAGGAGCTCCCGACGCACGGCGGATCGCTGCGCATCTTCGCGCAGCATGAAGCATCCGAGGCCCACCCGCCCAGCGAGCGCGTGCCGGACCTGCTGCAGCGCGAGCGGCGCGCCGGGTTGGACGCGCTCGGCACCTACCTGGCCTTCGGAGAGCGGGTCCGGCGGGTGAAGCGCCACCTGCTGACGTTCCTGATCGGGGTGAAGGAGGCCGGCCAGTCCGTGGTGGGGTACGCGGCGGCGGCCAAGGGCAACACCCTCCTCAACTTCTGCGGCATCCGGGACGACTTCATAGACTACGTCGCCGACCGCAGCCCGCACAAGCAGGGCCGGTACCTGCCGGGAAGCCACATCCCCATCGTCGCCCCGGAGCGCATCCGCGAAACGAAGCCGGACGTGGTGTTGATCCTCGCCTGGAATCTCAGGGACGAGGTCATGGAGCAGCTCCAGTACGTGCGGGAGTGGGGCGGCCGGTTCGCCGTCCCGATGCCGGAGCCCGAAGTCGTGGCATGATCTTCACGGCGTTGGGGCTGCCCGGGGCCGTTGTCCTGGACCCGGAGCCCCGCCGCGATGAGCGCGGGTTCTTCGCCCGGACGTGGAGCCGCAGCGAGTTCGCCTCGCACGGCCTGGATCCCCGGATCGAGGAGTGCAGTGTCTCCTTCAGCCCGCGCCGCGGAACACTCCGGGGTATGCACTATCAGGCCGCGCCCTGGGCAGAGGCGAAGCTGGTCCGCTGCACCGCCGGGGCGATCCATGACGTCATCATCGACCTGCGCCCCGGGTCGGCCACCTACACCCGCTGGCAGGCCGTGGAGCTCACCGCGGCCAACCGGCGGATGCTCTTCGTCCCCGAAGGCTTCGCCCACGGATTCCTGACCCTGACCGACGACACCGAAGTCTTCTACCAGATCTCG
>DASUAK010000002.1:0-19586 GCA_035763845.1 bacterium
CTGCGGGGAGGCGTCCTGCACGGCTGAAGCCAGCCAGATCTGATGCTCCCGGAAGGCGAGGTAGCGCAGGTACCCCTCGAACGACAGGTACATCGTGTTCGCGGTGAACGGGCGGTCCGGCGCGGCGGTAGCCAGCACCTCCACCTGGACCGCGGCGCGCAGCGCTTCGGAGAGAGGCGCACGCACGCCTACCTGCCCGCCGTCGGTACTGTAGAGGAGCACACCGTCGCGGTTCCACAGGCGGACGTGGACGCGGCCCACCGTGCGTGCCTGCGCGGCCAGCCCGTCGAGGCGCTGCCTCGTGCGCGTGGTCAGCCCGTAGCGCAGCTCATCGGGCGTGAGCGGTGAGGCCAGCAGACGGTCGACCTGCGCGCTCACCCCGCGGGCCTCGCGGTCGACGACGGAGCGGCGCACCGCGGCCGCGGCGATCGGAGACAAAGCGGCGATGAGGGCGCAGGCGATCAGCCCCCCCACCAGGGCGACGCGGAACAAGGCGTTCCGGCGCACCTTCAGGATCTCCCACGTGCTGCTGCGGTGGCGCACAGGTCTCGGGGATTCGATGAGCAAGTTTCCCGCCGGAGGGCCCCGGGAGGGCGGAATGTTCGGCTTCCGGGGGGAAAAAGGAAGTTGCCTGGCAGTTTGCCGGAAGATCAGGGCGCGCTCGCCGCTACTTTCCACACGTCGCGGCGCAGCCGCACCTCGGTGTATCCAAACAGCTCGAGCACCGTCGCCGCGGCCCGCACCAGCATCGTGGCATAGGCCTCGGCGTCGTAGGCCCAGTCCCCACCGAGCAGCGTGTAGGGGCGCACGCGGTCGTCGGGAAGGCGGGCCCTGCGGTCGGTGATGATGTACTGGATCGCTTCGCCCGGATGCAGATGCGCCCCGTGCCGGTCGAGGGTGCGGGCGGTGATGGCCTGCACGGAGTTGTGGCGGTAGGCGGCGACCTCCTGGGAGAGGTGCGTCGTGATCACCAGCTCCTCGGGGGTGACCTCTCCCGCGCGCAGGCGGACCAGGACCTGCTCCAGGAGCGCCAGCACCTCGGGGAGCGCGGCGCGCACCGCGGCCAGATCCGGGCAGGCGAACATCCGGCGCAGCATCGCCTGCTGCGTCGCCTCCACGATCGCCGGCACGTCCGACCGGCGCACTTCGATGCCGCGCACCTTCGTCGCGCCGTCGTCGAAGACGCCCAGGTAGCGGTTGGGGACGCCGACCCCGGCGTGCGTCTTCGACGGCAGGAAGGCCAGCCAGCGGTACAGGCCCTCGACGAAGATCGGCAGCCCGGTGGCCCGGGTGACCTCGGCCGCCAGCGCGTCGTACTCCGCGCGCCCCGCCCCCGGCCGCTGCAGCCACATCGAGTCGACCAGGGCGTGCAGCATCCGGTAGCCGCGCGCCTCCGCCACCTCCTTCGCCTGCAGCAGCATCTCCCGCGAGAACGCCGTCACCGCCTCGTGCGCCTCGATCCGCCCGAATCGCGCGTTGCGATACCCCAGGTAGCCGAATGAGGTGACGAGGCACCACTTCAGGGCGGTCTGGCGCTGCTGGTACAGATCGCGCTCGGCGCCGGTGGTCTCGTTGCGCCGGCGCTTGTAGTACATCCGCCGCTCCAGGAGGTGGTCGAGCACGCGCGGCACGAGGCCGCGGCGGCGCCGGCAGACGCTGTAGTGGATCTCGGGGACGCGCGAATCGGGGCAGCACCGGCATCCGATCGTCTCCGGCGAGATGTTGAAGCGCGCCATCATCGTGGGATACATCGAGGAGAAGTCCAGCTCGCCGACCTGCTCGAACAGTCCCACGACCGGCTGGTAGGTCAGCCCGCCCTTGTCGGTGACGATGAGCTGCGCCGCGGTCTTGAAGCCTTCGGGCTCGGCCTTCTGCCAGGGGATCAGCGTGCCCTCGCGCACGGCCTGCTGCACCTGCATCGAGCTGATCGCGGTGCCGGTGGACGTCCGGGCCTGATCCTGCAGCGGGATCCCGGACAGCCGCGCCACCTCGAGCAGTCCGGCCAGCTCGCCCTCACCGTAGATGAAGGAGTTGCGCAGGTCGATGTGCCAGCGGCCGTACAGCATCTGCGCGCCGGCCGTGTAGACGACCTGCCCGTAGGTCACGTACGAGCGGGAGCGCCGCTCGCGGATCCCCTGATGCGGATCGCGGTTGAGGCGCAGGGGCACGCCGGCCTGCGCGGCCAGAGCGCGCAGATGCGGCAGGAGGAAGGCATCCCCCCATTCGGTGAGGATGACATCCGGATCGTACCGGGTGAGCATGCGGTTCAGGCTGTGGATGCACTGGACTGGATCGTCCCCATCCACCACGACGGTCTCACCGTCGACGCCGGCTTCGAGCAGCCCCCGACGGCCGTGCGCCGGACTGCCGAGCGCACCGCCGTCCTTGTAGGGGACGAGGCGGAGCCGCAGGGTCGTCAGCTGCGGGAGGTCGTACTCGAGGTCCTCCGGATGGGAGAGGGCCTCGATGCGCCGCGCGATGCCGTCCTCGACCTCGATCCGGCAGTGCGCCAGCGGGAAAAGCCCCATCTCATAGAAGAACAGCCGGTTGATCGGGATGTCGCAGTTGTACAGGGCCAGCCCGCTCACCCGGGCCAGGCGCTTCGCCGCCGCGGGAAAGGCGACGGGGCTGCCGACCGACACGCGGAAGACCGCCACCTCTTCCCCGCTCATCAGTTCGCGCTGGACCGCGGGGCGGATGGCCACCGGGACGCCCAGGGGGCGCAGCGCCCGCTCGGCCTGCTCGACGGCCCGCAGCGGCCCCGCGATGAACATCCCCGGCCGGTACTGCGAGATCAGCCGGTGCGGCCGGCCGCCGGTGTCCTGCACCCACACCACCATCCCCTCGGCGGCGGGGTAAACGTCGAACAGCCAGCCCTCGATCACCTCCCGCGGCGGGGTCATCGCGCCTGCCGCATCCAGCGGTCCCTCACATCACACTCACCCACGACGCGCCGGACGACAATGCCGCGCATGGGTCACTCGGAGGTATCCGGCATCAGCTCGGTTCGAACCGAGTTGATGCCGGACGGCAGTGCATGACCTGGATGGGGTGTTGACGCCTCCAGTGCCGCGAGGCGGCGCCCCAGCAGCTCCACCGCCTTCATCGTCTCCAGCAGCATCGCCAGGAGGATGGAGTCGAACGGGGTGGAGTGCGAGGCGTAGTGCGCGGGCGCGGTGTGATGGCGCGCCGCGGCGAACAGCCGGTCGAAGACGATCTGGTCCTCCTTGCGCAGCGCGCGGCGGAACGGCGCCCAGTAGGCTTCCTCCTGGGCGACCAGCTGCGTCATCGTCTGCGTCGTGCGTCCCATCGAGTTACCACCACCTTCTCGGGGCGATCAGCCCGATCTGCGGCTCCCATGTCCACGTCTGTGCGTGCGGCTTGCGGCAGGTGACCAGCACGGCGTCGGTCGAGATCTCCCCCCGGCGGCGGGGCTCCTCCGCGGGACGGGTCACCTCGAAGACCCAGGGCGCCAGGGCGCACAGTGCGGGGAACAGCCGCTCGCGGCCGGGTATCGTCACCGGCGGCGGGCAGGCGCATACCGTGAGGACGTGCGCTCCGGCCAGCGTCCGCAGCACCGGCGGGATCAGGCCGAAGATGCGCGAGGCCTCCCCGGCCGGCACGTCCTCGTCGAGCAGCGGATCGAGGAGCCCGGAGAAGTACACGGCGCCGGCGCCGAAGCGGCGGACCGCATCCGCAAGGCGCCCCCGCAGCAGCGCCTCGAGCTGGTGGCAGGTGAAGACACGCGAGATGCGGATCTGGTCCAGCAGGAGCTGCGGGCTCGTCCCCGACCGCCGGGCCAGGTCGGAGATGAGGAACGGATCGAAGGCGTTTGCCCCGTCCACGATCAGCAGCGGCCTGCCCGGGCGCACCCCGCGCAGCCCCGCCAGCAGCGCGACCGTCAGGCAGGCGTCCTCACCTGAGAAGACGGCGGGACCGGTGACGATGTCGGGCAGCGGGGCGCGTTCGGCAAGCACCTGAGACCCTCCGGCAGGGGGCTGCAGCTCATACTACGAACACTTGTTCGCTATCTCCATTCTACCCCTGTTCGGAGTGAGACTGTCAAGGACGGCCCAATCAGTCCCGTGCCTGATGGTCCGTCCGGACGCGACAGCGCAGGATAGCCCTGAGACCATGCCAACGATCGTGATCCTGGGTGGATCGGGCGGTGTGGGCCGGGCGCTGGCGCCTCTGCTGCTGCGCGAGACAGCCGCCCATCTGGTGCTGGCCGGGCGAACGGCGCGGACCCTGGAGTCGGCGGCCGCGGATCTCGGCGAAGCGGGACGCGGCCGGGTCACCGTCGCCGTCGCGGATGCCGCGGATGGAGCGAGCCTGCGGCAGGCCTTCACCGGGGCCGACATCGTTGTCGTCGCCTCCAGCACGAGCGCCCACACGGCGGGTGTGGCCCAGGCCGTCCTCGCCGTGAACAGCGACTACCTGGACGTCCAGTATTCACGCTCGAAGCTGGCCGCGCTGCGCTCGCAGGACGGCGTCATCACGACGAAGGGACGCTGCTTCATCACCGACGGAGGGTTTCACCCCGGGCTGCCGGCCGCGCTCGTGCGCTACGCGGCGCCGCGCTTCGATCGCCTGCGGCGCGTAGAGATCGGCAGCGTCATCTGCCACGACTTCTCCCGCACCACCATCGCCCCCGGCACGATCGGCGAGTTCCTGGAGGAGCTTCGCGACTACGAGGCCGCTGTCTTCCGCGGCGGACGGTGGACGCCGGTGAACCTCTACCGGGCGTCAGACTACCGGCGCATCGATTTCGGAGCGCTGGGCCGGCGGTGGTGCGCCCCGATGCTGCTGGAGGAGCTCCGCGAGATCCCGGATCGGTACCCGTCGCTGACGGAGCTGGGGTTCTTCATCAGCGGCTTCAACTGGTTCGTCGACTGGGTCGTCTTCCCGCTGGCGGCAGCCGCGCTGAAGATCCGCCCGGGACACGCTCCCGCCTTCCTGGGAAGGATGGGCGCCTGGGGATTGCAGACCTTGTCGCGGCCGCCGTACGGCACGATCCTGCGGCTCCGCGCGGCCGGAGAGCGCGGCGGACAGGCGACGAGTGTCGAGGTCGAATTGTCCCACGAGGACGCCTACGCGTTCACCGCCATCCCGGCGGCGGCGTGCCTGCTCCAGTGTCTCGACGGCTCGATCCGCCGCCCCGGCCTGTGGCTGCAGGGTCTGGCGTACGGCCCGAGCGATTCATCGCCGACGTCCGGCGTCTGGGAGTAGCGATGAGGCTCCGCGAACTCCCGGACACCACACGCCGGGGGACCGAGGCCGCGTAGGATGGACCTCGGGACTAATAGACGACGTTCAGCAGCAGGTACACTCCGAGGCCGAGCATGAGGCTGAGCGACCAGAGCGTGACGGCAACTCGACCCACCCGGGGATGGCGTGTCAGGCCGACCGCGGCGGGCTCGCGGGTCAGGCCGACGATCAGGTTGTAGATCACCGGGATCACGGAGAAGATCGACAGCAGGACGTGCACGGCCAGCATCGGGAGATAGACGTACTGGCGCAGCGCGGCGGGACCGGTGAAGGCCTTCGTTCCGCCGAGGGCGACGCGCGTGACGTAGAGCACGAGGAAGGCGGAGATGAGCCCCGCCGCCGCAAGCATGTAGCGGCGGTGGGTGGGGATGCGGCCGCCTCGGATCGCCCGCCGGCCGAGGAGCAGACAGCTCAGCGCCGCGGCGTTGATCACGGCGATGAGGTGCGGGGCGAGCGCAACGAGCCGTCCGAGGGCGGGTGAGAGCGAGGCCGGCGGCTCGCTCGAGAGGGCATAGCCGAGGAGCGCATAGACGGCGGCGGCCAGGAACACCGCGGCGATGCCGGGGCGGCGGCCGAGGAGCCCGGTCAGGACACGCTTTCCACGATCATCGCGATCCCCTGCCCGACCCCGATGCACATCGTGGCCAGACCGTAGCGCCCCTTCCGCCGCCGCAGTTCGTGGACCAGGGTCGTCAGGAGGCGCGCGCCGGAGAAGCCGATGGGATGGCCCATCGCCACCGCGCCGCCGTTGACGTTCAGCTTCTCGAGGGGGATGCGGAGCTCGCGCATGCAGGGGATGACCTGGGCCGCGAACGCCTCGTTCAGCTCCACGAGAGCGAGATCCTCGATGCGCAGTCCCGTGCGCGCCAGCACTTTGCGGGTGGCCGGGATCGGCCCCAATCCCATGTAGGCCGGATCCACGCCGGCCACCGCCGAGGCCACGACGCGCACCATCGGCCGGAGGCCGAGCGCTTCGGCGGACTCGCCGGAGGCGAGCAGCAGCGCCGCGGCGCCGTCGTTGATGCCGGAGGAGTTGCCGGCTGTGACCGTCCCGCCCTCCCGGAAGACCGGCCGCAGCGCCCCCAGCTTCGCCAGGCTGGTGTCCGGCCGCGGGTGCTCGTCGTGGTCGACGATGACCGGATCCCCTTTGGCCTGCGGGATCACCACGGGGACGACTTCGTCCTTGAAGCGTCCCTCGGCGATGGCGCGCGAGGCCCGCTGGTGGCTGAGCAGCGCGAACTCGTCCTGCTCCTGCCGCGTGATGCCGAACCGCTGGGCGACGTTCTCCGCGGTCTCTCCCATGCTGTAGGGGGGATACATCTCCCCCAGACGCGGGTTCGTGAAGCGCCATCCCAGCGTCGTGTCGAGCAGCTTCATCTCGCCGCGGGGATAGCCGGAGGCGGGCTTGGCCATGACGAACGGGGCGCGGGTCATCGACTCCACGCCGCCGGCGATCAGGACGTCCCCCTCCCCCACTTTGATGGCGTGCGCGGCCGACGCCGCCGCCTGCAGGCCCGAGCCGCACAGGCGGTTCACCGTCTGGCCGGCGACCTCCACCGGGAGCCCGGCGAGCAGCAGCGCCATGCGCCCCACGTTGCGGTTGTCCTCTCCCGCCTGGTTGCCGGCGCCGAAGATCACGTCCTCGATCGTGTTGGGGTCGATGCCCGTGCGGCGGATGAGCTCGCGGATGACGTGCGCGGCCAGATCGTCCGGCCGAACGTCGCGCAGGATACCGTTGTACCGGCCGACCGGCGTCCGGACGGCGTCGACGACCACGGCCGTCCGCATCGCTCCCGTCACCATGCTTCCGGGGGCCTCCCTATCGTCCCTCGTACTTCGGCTGGCGCTTCTCGAGGAAGGCGGCCACGCCCTGGCGGTGGTCGGTCGTGGCGCCGGCGACGTCCTGCAGCTGGGCCTCGTACTCCAGCGACTGCTCGAGCGACGCCCCCAGCCCGAAGTAGATCGCGCGCTTGGTGAGGCCGTAGGCTTTCGTGGGGCCCGCGGCGAGGCGGCCGGCCAGCTCCATCGTCTTGGGCATCAGCTCTTCGTGCGGCACGACCCGGTTCACCAGCCCCAGACGCAGCGCCTCCGCGGCGTCGACGGGATCGGTCGTGTAGCACATCTCGAGCGCCTTGCCCAGCCCGACCAGGCGGGGCAGGAACCAGGTGCTGCCCGAGTCCGGAAGCAGCCCGATGCGCGCGAACAGCTCGATGAAGCTGGCCCGGTCGCTGGCGATGCGCAGGTCCGCCGCGAGCGCGATGCTGCAGCCGGCTCCCGCCGCCACACCGTTCACGGCGGCGATGACCGGCTTCTCCATGGTGCGCATAGCGACGATGATCGGATTGAAGGTGGCATGCAGATGTTCCCGATACGACGGGCGCGCGCCGGGGCGATCCCGAAGATCGGCTCCAGAACAGAACCCTCGGCCCGCGCCCGTCAATATCACGCAGCGGGTGACCGCGTCGCGGGCCGCCTGCCGCAGGGCGTCGTGCAGCTCTCTGGCCAGCAGGTCGTTCACCGCGTTCAGCACGTCGGGGCGGTTCAGGGTCACCGTCAGGACCCCGCCCGAGCTCTCAACGCTGATCGTGTCCGGCATGGCTCACCGTCCCTTGAACGCCGGCTTGCGCTTCTCGAGGAACGCGGCGATGCCCTCCGCGCGGTCCTCGGTCGCGAACAGCAGGTAGAAGCACTTCCGCTCGTAGTCCAGTCCGCCCTCCAGGTGGGTGTCGAAGGCCTTGAGCACGGCCTCCTTCGCCAGGCGCACCGCGACCGCGCCCTTGGCGGCGATCTCCTTGGCCAGGTGCTTCGCCTCATCCAGGACCACCTCGGCCGGCACGACCTTCGTGACGAGGCCGGCGGCGTACGCCTCCCGCGCGGAGATCGGCCGTCCGGTCAGCACCATCTCCATCGCCCGGTACTTCCCCACCGCCCGGGTCAGCCGCTGCGTGCCCCCGGCGCCCGGCATGATCCCCAGGTTGATCTCGGGCTGGCCGAACGAGGCCGTCTCGGCGGCGACGATCATGTCGCAGAGCATCGCCAGCTCGCACCCGCCGCCCAGCGCAAGGCCGTTCACCGCGGCGACGAGGGGCAGGGTGATCTTGCGGATGCGCTCCCACTGGAGGAACCGGTAACCGGAGAGCATCTGGGCCGGCGTGGCGCCGGCCATCTCCTTGATGTCGGCGCCGGCGGCGAACGCGCGCCCCGCTCCCGTGAGCACGACGCATCGCACGGCGCCCTCGCGCTCGAAGGCCTCCAGCGCGGCGACCACCTCGTCCATCGTGGCCTGGTTCAAGGCGTTCAGCACGTCGGGGCGGTTCAGCGTGACGACGGCGATGCCGTCCTCCGCGGCGGCGGTGATGTTCTGGTAGGCCATAGGTCCTCCTCGGCTCGTGCTACAGCCGCTGCCCGCAGCGGCCGCAGTAGGCGAATCCTTCGGGCAGGTGCGAGGCCCCGCACTGCGGGCAGGTGCGGACCGGCGGGCCCCAGGCGTGCTCCGTGCTCCCTCCCCCGGCCAGGCGGGCGCGGATCCCGGCGTAGTCGACGGGGCGCTTCTCCCGGAAGGCGTCCAGCCCTTCCTGCGTTTCGGGCGCGCCGGCATGCAGCGTGAGCCAGTCGCGCGCGTGGCCGATGGTCAGATGCCAGGCGAGGTCGCGCCAGAAGTTGAGCTGCTGCTTGGTGTAGCGTGTGACCTCGGGCAGCTTCTCGGTGAGCGCGCGGACCAGCTCCGCGACCGCGGCGTCCAGGTCGCCCCGCGGCACCACACGGTTGACGAGACCCCAGGCCTGTGCCTGCGCGGCGGGGATCTCCTCGCAGAGGAACAGCATCTCGCGCGCCCGGCGGTCCCCGATGAGCAGCGGCAGGAACTGGGTGGCCCCCGCCGCGGGGACGCTGCCGCGCGCCGGCCCGACCTGCCGGATGACGACGTCGTCGGCGGCCACGGCCAGGTCGCAGGCGATGTTGAACTCATTCCCGCCGCCCACCACCATGCCGTTCAGGCGGGCGATCGTCGGCTTGCCGGTGTTGCGCAGGCGCTCCTGCGCCTCGATGAAGGCGCCCATCCACTTCCAGTAGTCCCGCGGGCGCCGGAGGAACTGCTCCTGCTCGCCGAGATCCGCACCCGTGCAGAAGGCCCGGTCGCCGGCGCCGGTGAGGACGATCACCGCCACGGCGTCGTCCCAGGCGGCGTCCTCGAAGGCCCGCCCCATCTCCCGCAGGGTCGCGAAGTTCAGGGCGTTGAGCACCTGCGGGCGGTTGATGGTGACGCGCGCGACCGGGGGGCGCTTCTCATAGAGGATGGAGGTGAACCCGAGGCTCTCCGCCGGCTGCGCGCGCGGGCCGTCCATCTACGTCCCCTGCGCGTACATCATCGTGACCAGTCCGGCGGCGAACCCCTGGAGATCCTCGCCCGCGGCGCGGCCTTCGGGCGAGCGCATCGCGGCCCGCAGGGCGTCCTGATCGTCGAAGTACATCTCCCCGATCAGGTAGTACGGCGCGTCGCTCCCGGGCGCGCCCGTGATGCGCCAGGCCTCGAGACGCCGCAGCCCCGGCATCTTCCGGATCAGGGGCAGGTGGTGCTCGCTGTAGTGGCGGTCGAACGCGGCCGGATCAGCGGGCCGCCGGTACAGGGCGACGAGCTTGACCATGGGGATGCCCTCCGCTCAGGGGACGATCATGACTTCGTAACCCGCCCCGCTCAGCTGCGCGGCCAGCGCCTCCGCGTTGGCCCGCTCCGCGAAGGCGCCGACCTGGACGCGGTAGAGGCCGCTCGCCAGGTTGATGTACGCTTCGAAGCCCCGCTCGCGCAGCTCCGCGGCGCGCGCCTCCGCATTCTCGCGCCGCAGGAATGCCCCCACCTGAACGCGGTACAGGGTCCCCGCAGGCTGGGGCGCCGCCTGCGGCGGACGAGCCGGTGGAGCCTCGGGCCTGGGCTGGGGCTGTGGTTGAGACTGCGGCTGGGGCGGCGGCTCCGGCGCGGGCCGGGGCGCGGGCGACGGCTGCGGCACGGGCTGGGGAGCCGGCAGCGGCGCGCTCTGACCCGGAGCCGGCGGCTCCGAAGGGGGCTGCGGACGGATCGTCCGCGGCGTGGTCGTGGTGGGCGAGAGGAACGCCTGACCGGCGATGTACCCGGCGATGATCGCCACCAGGAACACGCCCAGGAAGACGAGGCCGGCGGTGAGCGGACGGACCGACATGCCCATCAACCTCCAAGCCGCTGCAGCCGCGCCTGGTCCTCCGGACTCAGTCCGGTGAAGTACATCCCGTGGGCGACCGCGCCGGAGGCGAGCATCTCGACGCGCACCACCTCCGCCTCCGCCGTGAGCGGCCCGTCGGCCAGCGCGACCGTGATGCGCACGCGCTCCCAGTGCACGAGCTCGGAGGCCAGGATGAGCCGCAGCCCCTCCTGGCTGACGTTCGCCGCCGAACCGGTGAGCTCGTCCCCCCCGCGCTCGATGCGCACCACGCGCACCGCGGAGTCGCGCAGCGGGATGCGGGGACTGCGCCGCGAGGCGATGCTCACCGCGGCCGGATGCGCGATCTCGACGCGGTTCTCCCGGATGCCCTGCACCGTCGTCTCGAAATTGTACTTGGAGACCCGGCCCTGATAGGAGACGCTGACGCGGTCCCCCGGCGCCAGGGGCAGCATCTCGGCCAGGCGCGTCGGCACGCTGATCGCGATGGCCGCGCTCTCCAGCGCCAGCACGGTGCTGGCGTAGATCCCCCGCCGCGGACCCGAGCGGCTCTCCACCTCGATGATCTGGTTGAGGATGAGCGGCTCGACGAGCGTGTGCGGCGCACCGCCCGCGGCGGCCGCCGGGACGGGGGCGCGCGTTTCGACGTCCAGCAGACGCTCCCGCAGCGTTGCGCGGCGGAAGCGCGCGCACTCGGGGTGATCCACCGTCTCGCAGTCGCTCGCCGTGCGCGCCGGCACGTGGGGGCAGAGGTCGTCGATCGTGCGGCAGTACCCGTAGGCCTCCGTAAAGCGTACCAGCTCCGCTTCATCCTCGAAGACCCAGGCCGGCACGCCGCCGTTCTCGTCGGCGACCAGCAGGTCGTGCGCGCGGCCGAAGTGCCGCATGATCCAGCGCAGCGACACGTCCTCGTCCATCGACTCGAAGTAGCGGCGGATGTCGCCGTACGTGGCCCGCTCCGCGCGCCGCATGCGGTCGACCGTGCGGCGGTGCGCCGAAGCGCAGACCGGACAGCTTTCGCGCTCGCGCCGCGCGGCCTCGCTTTCCGTGGTCATCATCTCACCCTCTTGGCCAGCCCGCGGTGAAAACCTGCCCGACCGTTTCATCCCCCGGAGGGGGTCTGCACCCGGCCGGCCGAGCGTCCCGCGCCGAGCAGCACGACGGCGCCTCCGCCGACAACCAGGTAGTAGGACAGCACCCGGTCGAGCAGGACGGCGCCGGCAACCCCGGCGCTCGCGGCCGGTATCCCCAGCACGATCCCTGCCACAGCCGCCATCGACAGCTCGGTGATGCCGATGCCTCCGGGGATCAGGGCCACGACCGCGACCAGGTTGGCCACGCTGAAGGTCAGCATCCCGCCGGCCAGCCCCAGGGGAAGGCCCAGCCCGGCGAAGACGGCGGCCAGCCGCGCCGCTTCGCACAGCGCGGCGCCCACCGACCAGCCCAGCAGCGGCCAGAGGTTCGCCCGGGTCCGCCACAGGGCGAGACCGTCGGTGAACGCGTCCGCGACCCGGGACGAGCCGGTCCGGAGGTCCTCGGAGATCGGCAGCCGGCCGATGAGGCGCGCGGCCAGCGCGCGCAGCGTGCGTGGAGAAGCGAGCACGGCGGCTCCGGCGACGAGGAGGACGCCCGCGGCCGCGAGGGCGGGGTGGAACTGTGCGCCCCGCGCGGTGCGCAGGACGGGCAGCGACGCCCCCAAGAGCACGATCAGCGAGGCCCCGTCCAGGAACCGCTCGACCAGCACGGCCGCGGTCGAGGTGGACAGCGCCACGTCGAACCGCTGCTTCAGCAGCACCGGTTTGGCCAGGTCCACGGTCCGCGCCGGGCTGAAGCTGGCCGCGGCCACGCCGGCCAGGATGGCCTGCGCCGCCGAGGGCAGATCGAGCACGTGCCCGGTGAGGCGGCGCACCATCCACCGCCACCGCCCCGCCTTCACCAGGATGTTGACGGCGAGGAAGATCAGGGACACCCCCAGCCACCGTGGGTCGGCCGCCCGGATCGAGGCGCGGACCGCGGGGACGTCGATGCGCACCAGCAGGACGGCGAGGAGCGCTCCCCCCGCGAGCAGGAAGATCAGACGGATCGGTCTGGTCATCAGCGAGTCTTCAGGGGGCGTAGAAGGCACGCAGCGTGAGATCCGCCAGGACCCCCGGCTGGGCGCCGGTGAGCGCGAGGCGGTCCACCACAATCGCCCGCGGCATCTGCTCCAGCGCGCTGATGAACGCGCGCACCCGCACGTACTCGCCGCTGACCTGGATCTGGACGGGCACGGCGGCCATGCCGGCGGGCAGCGCCTCGGTTCCTGCCGTGGGGGGCACCTGCGCGAACGAGATCTGCCGCAGCTGCACGTTGGTCTCCCGCAGGGCCCGGCCGAGGGCGTCGACGAAAGCGGGCAGCGCGGCGTCTCGTGGCAGCCGCGCTTCGAGCGCGCGCGACGCGGCCGAGACCCGGCCGTGGCGTTCTTCGATTCGCTCACGCTGCTCGACAAGCGCGACGAGCCGCCCCAGCTCGACGTGCTTGCGCTGCGCCTCCTGGCGCGCCAGCCGGACCTGCTGCAGCGACGGGAAGATCACCAGCAGCAGCACGGCCGCGGCGAGGACCAGCGTCCCTGCCGCACTCACCATCGCGCGCTCCCGGCGCTTCAATCCCGCCACGGCACCCTCACCGGAGCCTCGCCGCGACCTGGAACTGCGTGACGAGGCGGTTGCCCGCGACCACCTGCTGGATGGAGCGCATCTCCACGGCGGTGAGGACGCGTGAGCCGGCCAGCGTCGTGGCGAAGAGCGCGACCGAGGAGAGATCCGTCGTGGCGCCTGTCAGCGTCACCGCCGTTCCCTCCACCACCACGGACTGCAGCCACGCGTTCCGCGGGATGAAGCGGCCGATGTCGTCGAGCAGGGCCGAGTGCGCGCCCGTACGCCCCATCACCGCCTGGATGCGCTCGCGCCGCGCCTCGAGGTCCTCGGTTTCCGCCTGCAGCTGCGCGAGCCTGACCGCGGCGGGCCGCAGCGGCACGAGCAGGCGCTCGGTCTCCCGCGCGTCCCGCCTGGACTGCGTGGCCTGCTGGGCCAGCAGCACGAAGATCACGGCGACGGCGAGACCCGTGATCAGCGGCACGCCGAGCAGGAGCCGCCGGCGGGCCCCCCGCTCCCGGCGCTCGAGAACCGCCTGCGGCAGGAGGGTCAGCTCGATCTTCATCCTAGATCAGCGTCCTCAGGGCCAGCCCGACCGCGGTGACCAGCTGCGGCGCCGCCCGGCTCACCGCATCTTCGTCGAGGCGGCGGCCCAGATGGATGCCGTCGAGGGGCGAGGCGACAACCACCGGGATCTCCATCTCCAGCGCGAGGTGGCGGTCGAGCGATTCGGCGCGCGCCCCCCCGCCGCAAAGAAGGATGCGGTCCACCTGCTGCCCGCCGTACTGCGCCCGGTAGAAGTCGAACGACCGGCGGAGCTGCGCGGTGAGGGCGTCCAGCACGCCGCCGAGCGCCGCGGCGGGAACCGCCACCACCCCGCTCCCCGAGGCCGCTGCGGCTTCCTCGAGCAGGGCCCCGGCGCCCTCCGCGATGGTGCGCGTGACCTGCGGGACGCCGCCGCGCACGATGGCCACTTCGGTGGTCGAAGCACCGAGGTTGACCATCGCGACAGTTCCCGGCAGCGGCCGCATCGTCAGGGAGCGCACCATCGCCAGCGCCGAGAGCTCGATCGCGGCGGCGCGCAGCCCCGCACCCTGCAGGACCTCGATGCAGGCCAGGGCCATCGACTCCGGTGCCGCGGCGAGCAGCACCTCCAGTTGCCGCTGCCCGTCCTCCGTCACCTCCCCGACCACCTGCGCGTCGAGGACGGCGTCCTCTACGGGGAACGGCAGATGTCGCTCGGCCTCCCAGCGGATCGCCTGCTTGACCTCGGCCTCCGGGATGGGCGGCAGATGCAGGAGCCGGGCGAGCACGTTCGGCCCGTTGATCGACACCACAGCCTCGCGCCGCCGGATCTCGGACTTCCGGAGCAGGGCGGCCAGCGCCGCGGCCGCCGCGGCCCGGTCGATGATCAGCCCGTCCGCCACGGCCCCGGGAGGGGTGGCCCCGATCCCGTAGCGGACCAGCTCGATCCCCCGCCCCGACCGGCGGGCCTCGGCCACCTTGATCGCGCCGGTGCCGACGTCCACCCCGAGGGCCGCCGCGCCGATCTGAAAGATGTTCGTAAGCCCGCCCATCACTTGTCCCTGCTATTCGGAGTCGACACCCAAAGTCCCCGTCTAGTCGTTCGACGACCAGGACACGGGCAGCAGCACGTTCCCCACCGCGCCCGGCGTGAACGCCGCCGGCAGCACGTCCGCCGCGGCGGCATCGTACCGCACCGTCACGCTGCCGAGGTTGGCCGCCGCGTCCAGCAGGGTGACCGCCCCGTTCGACATCAGCCAGCCCCCGATCGTCAGGCCGACCAGGTCGGCGCCGTGCCGGACGTCGATCCCTACCGCCCCCGATCCCAGCAGGTCGTCGCCGCAGGTGGAGGGCGGCACGCAGCCGCCGCCCGGGTTGTCGGCGCCCGCAAAAGCATAGAGGATCCCTGTGACCGAGACGCTGCGCGGGAATGCCGCCGCACCCGTGGAGACGACGCGGATCCAGCCGGCGGCGACCAGCGCGGGATCGCCGGTGATGCTCTGCTGCGCGTAGTCCGCGGTCCGGGCGGAGAGGTTCTCGAGATTGATGTCGCCGGCCACCGATGCCCCCGCCCTCCGGAACGTGCCGATCATCCCCGTCACCTGAACCGGCACGCTCGAAGCGTAGAGCACCACCCCGTTGCTGTCGGTGGCGGGGCGGCTTCGCAGGCACAGCGCCTCGCGGGCTCCGGCCGCCAGGCCGAGGCAGTCCACCGTGATGCGCCGCGGCACCAGCGCCAGCAGGTGCGCGGCGCCCGGAGCCGCGTTGTTGGAGCGGGAGGTCTTGACGCCCGTGGCACCGCCGGCGGCCTGAAGCTGATCCGTACCCGTCGAGGCCGTGCGCAGGTTCTGCGGACCGCCCGTCGAGGCGACGTCGTACCGCTCGGCGAGCCCGGGGGTCTGCGGCGCCCAGTTGCCGCCGCCGCTGGCCGAGGCCACGGCGAAGGAGGCGACCAGCATCGCGCCGTCGAGGCTCGTCGTCACCGCGGGCGTCGAGTGGTTGTTCGCGCTGGGCGTGGCCTGGCCGAGCGCCGTGTCGATCGGGTCCGCGGGATCCACGTTCACGTAGGCCTGGATGCCTCCCGAGGCGCGCTGGGACGAGCTGAACGTCCAGGTGTAGCTGGCGGGTTCGACCGCCGTAGCCACTTTGTAGTACACGGCCATGCGCAGACCCGTGCCGTTGTCGATGGGGTTCGCGCCGCCGGGAACGAGGGTCCAGCCCACGGGCGGCGTGATCCCCGTCCCCGCGCCGCCGCGGACGGCGATCGAGGCGACCATCACGTCGTTCAGGACGACCCCGGCCGGCCGGGCGATCAGGAGCGTGGAGGCGCCGCCGCCGTTGCTCGCCGACCGCGAGGCCCGGTGCGTGATGGTCAGCGTGGACAGCGCGTACTGCGTTCGCTCCGCGGCGTTGAACTCGACGTAGAATACGGGGGTCGCGATGAGGGCGCCGATCGCCCCGCCGCGGTCGTGCACGTACCGGTCCCAGCAGCGCTGGGTCTGTCTCGGCCCGAAGCCCCACCCCGCGGCCATGCAGCGGCTGGCGGGATCCCCGCCCCGGAAGTACAGGTTGAGCCCGTCGATCGGATCCGTCGTGGTGCGGGCGCGGCTCCGGTAGCTGGCCGGATCGGCGCTGTCCATGTCCAGCCGTGGGAATCTCAGGAGCCCAGCCGCCGGATCACAGACCCACGCCCACGTCGCGCAGGTGATCCCGGCGATCGTCCCGTTGGCGGTCACCCCGCCGATGAGGACGGCGCCCGCGGGATCGACAGCGATCGCGGTCGCCTGGCCCAGGCGGTTATTGGCGTGCACGGCGCGCGCCCCCGCGGACGGGAAGGTGTTCTCGAGACGCAGCCCGCTCTGCGGTCCGCCCACCGCCACGGTCGTGTTCCCGACGACCGTGCTCAGGGTGAAGCGGGGCGCGATCCTCACCGCGGCGGTGAGCACCTGACGGCCCGCTCCCCGCGTCCCCGTCGAGCGGATCGTGCGCACCGGCCCCGCGGAAGCCACCGACACCTCGTACTGACCGTCCCCCAGGGTGTCGGTGACCCCCGCCCACTGCGCGTTCAGGTCGAGCTCGTGGAGCGCGCGCGCGACGCCGGCCTCGGCGATGTACTGGGCGGCGAGGGCGTCGCCCTGACCGAACGCGACCGCCACCTCGGTCAGCGCGAGATCGACCATCGCCACGCCCATGACGGTCAGCACCACGACAAGCACCAGCACGGTGACGAGCGCCGCTCCCGACTCCCCCCGCCGCAGCGCGGCCATCAGTTCCGCAGCCCCACGGTCGTCGTGACGATGACTTCCTGCACCTGACCGCCCACCGCATCGTTGCTGCGGAACGCGCGGGCGGTGAGAACGACGGCGTCGACCCGGACCACCGTGCCCGCCGCATGCCCCCGCACCAGCCCCCGGTCCAGGGTGAGGCACCCGCCGGAAGCGGCGACGATCCGCCGCCGCTCGGGCAGGTCGGCCCCCGCGGGTCCGTGGGCCTCCCGTCCGACGCGGATCCGATCCTCCGTCTGGAAGCCGGCCGGCGGGTTGGAAAGACAGACGGAGATCGCCCCGGCGGGAGCGGGCGCGGCAAGTGTCCCGGCCACGGCGCCGAACAGCGGGCGCGGCGCGGGCGCGGCAAGGAGGTCGGCCAGAGGGATGCGGTTGGCCGGCGTCCCGCAGGCGGTCGTGCAGCGCGTCACCTGCGCCCCGGGATCCAGACAGGCGCCCTCGCACTGGAACATCACGCTCAGGGGCTGCACGACCTCTCCGGCCGGATGGGCCTGGGCGAGCGGCGCGCCGAGCGCCACCACGTTCCCGGTCACCGTCAAGACGTCGAGCGGCCCTTCGTCGCCCACGGCGACGAGGTCCCCCGCGCGCAGCACGGTCCCGTCATCGACGGCGAAGCTGGGCGAGCCGGCAAAGGCCGGACCGGCCAGCGCGGTCTGTGCGCGGCGCACCGCTTCGCCGCGGCGGTGAAGCCGGGCCGTGCCGCCGGACAGCGTGACGGACGTGCCGGCGATCGCCGTGACGGTGGCGCGCTCCAGACGGGTCAGGCTCTGGATGACAAGCGGCATCCCGGGCGCCAGCGTCGAGGCGTCCTCGACCTCGAGCGCTGTCGCGCCGGGCGCCGCATCCTGCAGGAGCACCGTGGCCTTGACCAGACCCAGGGAGCGACCGCCGGCGCCGATCACGAAGTCTCTGGCCTGGCGGGTCTCGCCCGCGATCCGCGCCAGCGCGATCCGCGGCTGCTGCTGGACCTCGACCTGCCCCTCGACCGCGGCCCACTCCCGGACGGCCACCCCGATCACGGCGTAGAACGTGAGGATGACGAGACTCATCAGCGCGATCGCGATCACCATCTCCACGAACGTCAGCCCCGTTTCGCGACCGCGCAGCATCAGAAGTCTCCCAGCAGCGTGCTCAACGTGACCGACCGCGTGGCGGCGCCCTCGGCCCAGGCGACGGTGACATCGATCTGGGCCAGCGACGCTCCCGCCGGCGCCGGCTTCGTCACGACGGTCGTCCTGGTGTACCGCCCGGCGGGCGAGGATGCGCCCAGCTCGTCCACCGTCTCGACGGTCGTGCCGCCGGCGAGGGCCGCGTAACTCCGGGCGCGCAGCATCTCCATCCGCTGCTGGGCGAGCAGGACGCCGGTGGTCACGCCGCGCCCGGCCAGCCCCTGCGACGAGGCCGTGAAGTAGAAGGCGGTCACGACGAAGACCACCAGGGCAAAGACCGTCGTGGCGACGACGACCTCGATCAGCGTGAGCCCCCGGCTGTCCCTCACGGACACGACGGCACCTCCGCGAGCTGGGCGCGCCCGGTGCCCGCGCTGACGTCGAGCCGCAGCCACCGCGTGCCTTCCGTCAGGCAGAACTCGCCCCCCGCCAGCGGCGTCCCCGTGGGGCGGAACTGGAGCGGGGTCACGGCGTAGGAGCCCGTGACGGTGAGCGCGGTAGGGAGCACGGCGTGATGCAGTCCCGTGCCGTCCAGCCGCTCGATGGCGTACCGTCCCGGAGGACCCGCGGTGTACACGAGGCGGACGTCTTCGTCGCGGGTCACGGCCTGCTGCTGGGCGAGCCGCACAGCACCCAGCAGCTGCTGGGCGCTGTGGCGCAGCTCCCGCCCACGCTGGTAGCGCTCGAGGCTCGGGATCACCAGCGCGACGAGCAGCGCGCCCACGGCGACGGCGATGAGCAGCTCGAGCGCGGCGAATCCCCGGCGGTTCCCGCTCATGGCGCCGGCCTCTCCCAGGCCCGGGCCGCCCCGACCGCGCTCCAGAAGACGGGCGCCACGCTCACGACGCTGAAGCCGAACTGTAGGGTCAGCAGATAGGCGGTGAGCGCCGAGACCGCGGCGATCCCCCACAGCGCGTCTTCGCCGCCGGCCCGCGCCGCGCGGAGCCCACCGCGCAGCGCCGAGACGATGATCCACCAGTACGCGGCAAGACCCAGGACGCCCACGGACATCAGCGTATCCAGGGTGTCGTTGTGGGCCCGGTCGATGATGCGCGGCGCCGGCCCCCACAGCTGCCGCCGCCGCTCGTCCCACTCCTGCGGGAAGACCGCGGCGAAGGTGTCGGGCCCGTAGCCGGTCACCGGCCGGCGGAGGGCCAGAGGCAGGGTCTGCGCCCAGAGATAGAAGCGGTCGGCGACCTTCTTGCTCCCCAGCGCGGTCACGCTCGCGGCGCGTCCGATCGGAGACTCACCGTCCCGCCGCGCGAGCGGTCCGCCGGGGATGACAAACAGCACGGTCACCGCCCCGGCTGCGGCGAGCAGCAGGGCTCCGCGCCGGCGTGCGGCAGCGGTTCCGAGACGGCGCACGAGCAGCGCCATCAGCACGGCTCCGGACAGCAGACCGGCCCACGCCGCCCGGCTGAAGGAGCACAACCCCGCCGTGAACATGAGCAGCGAGAGCACGCCGCCTCCCGCCGCTCCCACCCCGCGGGGCGAGACGAGCGCGGCGGCGGCGGCGAA
>DASUAK010000003.1:0-8584 GCA_035763845.1 bacterium
CCGTACCCCGCGCCGGACGCCACTGCCCGAAGTCCCGCACGATCACCGTCACCTCGTCGCCGTCCCGCCTCGCGTCCAGCACGAGATGACCGCCGGCCGGGCCGTAGGCATGCTCGATCGTGTTGCTGATGGCCTCACCCGTCGCCACCAGCAGCGGGAAGGCTCCCTCCTCGGTGAGCTCCTGCTCCCCCAGCCAGCGGCGCAGGATCTGACGCAGCGTGGCCACCGAGGACGGCTCCGCCGGGACACGCAGGTTGAGACGGTCGCCCAGCGCGGCCACCTGTAGGGCGAGAACCGCGACGTCGTCGTGGCGGCTGCCGCCGGGCAGGACCGCGCGGAGCAGCTCGTCCAGCAGCTCCTCCGGCCCCCTGGCGTGGGCGCCCAGCGCGACCTCCCGCAGCCGCAGCAGCGCCTCGTCGAGCGGAACGTCGGGATGATCGACCAGGCCGTCGGTGTAGAGGATCAGCGTCGAGCCGGGCCGGATCCGCGCATGGCCCTCCTCGAAGACGGTGTCCCGGTTGACACCCAGCGGGAGGGCGTGGCCGCCTTCCAGCAGGACCGCCGCGCCGTCGGGGGCGATGACGAGCGGGGGCAGGTGCCCGGCGCGGACGTAGCGCACGCTCAGCGTACTGAGGTCAAACAGCAAGTACACCAGGGTCACGAGGTTGGGGGCGCCCAACCGCTCGCTCAGCGTGTTGAGGCGCCTGGCCAGCACCGCCGGACGCGCATCCTCCATGGCGTAGGCGCGCAGCGCGTTGCGCAGCTGCCCCATCACCGCGGCGGCCCGCACCCCGCGCCCCACTACATCGCCCATCACCAGCGACAGGTTGCCGTCGCCCAGCTCGAGCACGTCGTACCAGTCGCCGCCCACCTCGCCCGTCCCGGAGGCCAGATAGCGCACCGCCAGGCGGATGCCGGGGATCTCGGGCACGCGGTCCGGCAGCAGGCTGCGCTGCAGGGTGGCCGCGGTGCTGTGCTCCCGCTCGTAGAGCACGGCGTTCTCCAGAGCCAGGCCCGCCTGGCTGGCGAGCGCTTCCACCTGCGTCTGGGTGTGCTCGTCGAACCGGCCGGCCTCCGGGTGCCCCAGCAGGATCGCTCCCATGGACTGTCCCGAGCGGGCGACGACCGGCACGGCGAGGTACGACACGACGGCGACGTGCCCGTCGGGCAGGCCGCGGAAGAGTGGATGGATGCGGATGTCGTTGCTCCGCACGGTGCCCTGGGCGCGGAACGTGGGCTCGAACAGCGGCGTGATGTGCAGCCGGTCGAGGTGCTGGAAGGCTTCCCGCGGGTACCCGGCGACCTCCCACTGCTGATATTCGGTGGGATCGGGCTCCCCGCGGCCCCGGAAGAAGCCCGCGAAGGCAACCCCGCCGCCGGCCAGCCGGCGGGCCGCTTCCGCGATGGCCTGCATCACTTCTTCGATCCGCGTCGCGCTGTGGATGTCCGTGGACACCTTGATGAGGGCGGCCAGGGACTCGGCGCGCCGCTCGCGCGCCTCGAGCTCCCGCACGTTCTCGATCGCCAGGCCGACGCGGTCCGCGGTCAGCTGCAGCAACTGGACCTCGTCGGACGAGAAGGCGCGGGGACGCAGCATGCCGACGTGCATCACCCCCAACAGCCGGCCGGCGATGATCATCGGCACGCCCAGCAGCGAGCGGATCCCCTTCTCCAGCAGGATGGGGTTGATCACGGTACCGGGCCGCACATCCTCGATGACCACGGGGCGCCGCTCCGCCGCCACCCGGCCCGCGAAGCCCCGCCGGAGCGGGATGCGGACGCCCGCCTCGACCTCCTCTTCGAGCCCCACCGCTGCGCGCGCCACCAGCTCCTCCGTGGCCTCGTCGAGCAGGAGCACAGCGACGGTGTCTGCCTCCAGGAGCCGGCGGACGTTTGCGAGCAGCTCGACCACGAGGGCGTCGAGCCTATCGGAGGCCAGCGGCGCTTCGGTGAGAGCCTGCACCTGCTGCAGCCGCTCGGCCAGCCACGCGGCCCGCCGCCGCGACACCCGCTGTGCGTCGGTGACCTGACGCAGCCGTCCGGCGACCATCGCCGTGATCAGGGCCGAGGCGACGAAGACGCCGAAGCCCGCCAGGCTCGACGCCTCCAGCGGGGCCGTGAAGCGCGGGGGCGCGACAAGAAAGACCCAGGCTGCGAGCGCGACCACGGCGGCGGGCAGCCCTGCGCCCACGCCGCCCCAATACCCTGCGAGCAGGACGGAGAGCAGAAGCACCAGGACCTCACCCTCAGCGGGAAGCCAGGCCCGCACGGCCGCGACCAGCGCTGCCGCGGGAAGGACGGCGGCGGCGGCCACGGCGAGGCGCTTCAGGATCGGCCGGAGCGCACGCGCCACCGATTGTTCGCCCGGGTTGAGACGTGTACTGCGGTGTCTGTCCTTTCGGCGAACCCCACAGGCCCTCCCTGCCTCCCGCAGCCGACCGGGGATCTCGCCGAGGATAGGAGGGGCCTGAAAGCTGGCCTGACGGGTCAGGGCTTTCGCTTCTTGCCTTTCTTCCTGCGGACGGGCGGCTTCCCGGCCCGCAGCCGGCCCAGCAGCTGCACCGACCGACCGGTCACCTGCATCCCGTGGCGGGCCTTGCGCCGCCTGCGCTCCCGCTCGGCGGCGTGACGGTCCGGGTCGCTCACGGAGATCCTACGAGGGTGTCCACCGCCTCTTCCCACAGCCGCCACTCCACGGCGGCGCCGGGGAACTTGCGGACGATCCGGCCCTCGCGGTCGATGAAGAAGGTCTCCGGAACGCCGGTGGTCCCGTACGCGCGGGACACGCCGCCGTCCCGGTCGCGCACCTGGGGATAGGTGGCTTTCGTCTCGGCGATGAAGCGCCGCGCTTCCGGCTCCAGGTCCTGGATGTTCACGCCCAGGACGACGACCCCGCGGTCGCGGTACTCGCGCCAGACGCGCTCGAGCAGCGGCGCTTCATCCTTGCACGGGATGCACCACGAGGCCCAGAAGTTCATCACGACGTACCGGCCCCGCAGTTCGGCGAGGGTGAGCGTCCCGCCGTCGAAGCGCGGCAGGGTGAATGCGGGCGCCGGGGGCCGGCCGCCGCGGGCCAGCGCGGCGGTGATGGACTCGGGCTGCTGCTTGCGGACGGCGGCGTAGCCGACCACGAGCAGCAGCGCGAGGACGGGGACCAGCCACAGCAGCGCGCCGACGGCGGCGCGCCGCGTCCCCGGATCCCCCGGCGTGCCCGCGGCCATCAGGCGGCCGGATACCCGATCCCGGCCAGGGTGCTGCGGATCTTCGTCTCGTCCACCTTCGCCGGGTCGAACTGGACCGTAACCTGCTTGCTGACGTCGCTGGCGTCCACCGTCTGGACGCCGGGCAGGCTCTGCAGCGCCCGGGTCACGGTACTCACGCAACCGGTGCAGTGGATCCTCGGCACCTTCAGTGTGGCCTGCTGCATGCGTATCCCTCCCTGTCAGAATGTGGCCGGCTTGAACCAGCGCAGCCGGAGGCTGTTCGTGACGACGCTGACCGAGCTGAACGCCATGGCCAGGGCGGCCAGCATCGGGTTGAGCAGGATGCGGAAGAACGGGTACAACGCCCCCGCGGCCAGCGGGATCAGCACGACGTTGTACGCGAATGCCCAGAACAGGTTCTGCTTGATCGTGCGCATCGTCTGCCGGCTCAAGGCCAGCGCGGTGACGATGCCGCGCAGGTCTTCGCCGATCAAGACGATGTCCGCGGACTCGATCGCCACGTCCGTCCCGGCGCCGATCGCGATGCCGAGGTCGGCCTGGGCCAGGGCCGGCGCGTCGTTGATCCCGTCGCCGACCATCGCCACACGGCGGCCCGCGGCCTGGAGCTTCCTGACCTCCTCCGCCTTGTGCTCGGGCAGGACTTCGGCCAGGTAGTGGTCGATCCCGACCTGCGCGGCGATGGCCTGCGCGGTCAGGCGGTTGTCGCCGGTGAGCATGATGACGTCGAGCCCCATCGCCCGCAGCGCCCGAACCACGTCGCGGGAGCGCGGCTTCAGCGTGTCGGCCACGGCGACGACCCCCGCCGGGCGGCCGTCCACGGCCACGTACATCGGGGTCTTCCCCTCGCGGGCCAGCTGGGTGCCCATCGATTCGGCGCCGTCGAGGACGATCCGGTGATCGGTCAGCAGCAGCGGGCTGCCCACGAGCACGGCGCGGCCGGCCACCTCCGCCTCGATGCCGCGGCCCGGAACGGCGTCGAAGCGGCCGGGGCGCTCGAGCGCGATCCCCTGCGCCTCCGCCCGCCGGACGATCGCCTGTCCCAACGGATGCTCCGATCCCCACTCGGCCGAGGCGGCCAGACGGAGGACGTCGGCCTCGTTGAAGCCGTTGAGCGCCCGCACGTCGGTCACCGACGGCTCGCCCTTCGTGAGCGTGCCGGTCTTGTCCAGGATGACGGTGTTCGTGCGGTGCGCGGTCTCGAGGGCTTCGCCGCTCTTGATCAGCACGCCCGCCTCCGCGCCCCGGCCGGTGCCCACCATGATCGCCGTCGGCGTGGCCAGCCCGAGGGCGCAGGGGCACGCGATGATCAGGACCGCGACGAAGGTGACGAGCGCGTACGTCAGCGAGGGCTGGGGCCCGAAGGCCAGCCAGACGAGGAAGGTCGCCCCGGCCAGGCCCATGACCGCCGGGACGAAATAGCTCGCGACGCGGTCGGCCAGGCGCTGGATGGGCGCTTTGCTGCCCTGCGCCTCCTGCACGAGGCGGATGATCTGGGCGAGCATCGTGTCCTTCCCGACCTTGGTGGCCCGGAAGGTGAACGCCCCGGTCTTGTTGAGCGTGGCCCCGATCACCGGATCGCCTGGGCCCTTCTCCACGGGCAGCGACTCGCCGGTCAGCATCGACTCGTCGAGGGCGGAGCGCCCCTCCTCGATCGTACCGTCCACCGCCACCTTCTCGCCGGGGCGGACGACGATGCGGTCCCCGACCTGGACCTCCTCGAGGGGAACCTCCACCTCCCGTCCGTCCCGCACGACGCGGGCGGCGGGAGCCTGCAGGCTCATCAGCGTGCGGATCGCCTCGGAGGTCTGCCCCTTGGCCCGGGCTTCGAGGAACCGGCCCAGCAGGATGAGGACGATGATGATCGCCGCGGTCTCGTAGTAGACCTGCGGCTCGAGCCCCCCGGAGCGGAACCACTGCGGGACGAAGGTCGCCGCGACGCTGTAGAGGTACGCGGCGCTGGTGCCCACGGCGATCAGGGTGTTCATATCGGTGGAGCGGTGGCGGGCCTGCGCCCAGGCGCCGCGGTAGAACTGCCAGCCGACCCAGAACTGGACCGGCGTGGCCAGGGCCAGCTGGACGTACCAGTTCATGAGGATCTCGGGGGTCCAGACCTGCGCGCCCATGTGCGCCAGGCTCCCCCACAGCACGGGGAGGCTCAACAGCGTCCCGACGATCAGCTTGGTCCGCAGGGTCCGGATCTCGCGCGCGCGGGCTTCCCGCTCGTAGTCTTCGACCGCTTCGCCCTCGACCTCCAAGACCTCGTAACCCGCCTCGCGGACGGCCCGGCGCAGCTCCGCCGCCGGCGTGGTGGCCACGACCTCGACGGTGGCCCGCTCAGCAGCCAGGTTCACTGCGGCGGACAAGACCCCGTCCACGGAGCGCAGGGCGTGCTCGACCTTCTCCACGCACGAGGCGCACGACATGCCGCGCACGGACAGTTGGATCTTGCGCACGGGGACGTCGTAGCCCAGGGAGCGGACGACCTCGACGAAACGGTCCATGGACACGCGATCGGGATCGTAGGCCACGGCCGCGCGCTGGGCGGCGAAGTTCACGGCCACGGTCTCCACGCCCGCGGTCTCCTTCAGGCCGGTCTCGACCTTCAAGACGCAGCTGGCGCAGCTCATCCCCTCGACAGGAAGCTCCAGATGCTTGACGGTCACGGTTCTCGCAGCCTCCTCACAATTTGCCGGACAGGGCGAAGACGTCGAGGAGCTCGTCGATCGTGCGCTTCCGCTCGTCGGGATCGGGCGCGGAGATCGCCGCAGCGGCGCAGTGCTCCAGGTGATCCTGCAGCAGCATGGCGTTGATCTTGTCCATCGCCCGCTGGATGGCCAGGGTCTGCTTGATGAGATCGATGCAGTAGGCGCCCTCTTCCACCATGCGGGTCACCCCCCGCACGTGTCCCTCGATGCTGCGCAGCCGGGCGGCGACCTTGGCGCGGACTTCCTCGCTGCCGTGACGCACGGGTCCGGCCGCCTGGGACGTCCGGGCGCTGTGAGCGCTGTGGGTGCTCATCGAAGGGTCCCTCCAGGAGAGCCAGACTATCCCTCCCCAGGGGGGGAGGGGTGCCTTGACCATGGTACCACAACTCCTTGCGAAATGACAGTCAAGGGACGGCAGCCGGAAACTGAGCATCACCCGGGCGGAGGGGTCCGGCAGAAAAACGATCAGCGGCTGCCGCCAAGTGACTCCGTCCGGAATCTCTCGGCTGACACAACCGCTGACGTTCCCGTTCTAGAAGAGGCCCTGCCCTTGCGCCGGGGAGCGGTGCGCGGCGATCTTCATCTGCACCCTGGCGTCGCAGCGCCCTCGTCGAAACGGGGATTTAGCGTAGCATGCAAGAACGCGATTGTCAAGCGACGTCTAACGCCGCGTCCGGCGCGGGCATAGCGGAACTGTGCGACGCCATCCACTCGGCACAGCGGTCGCGCTGTGCCTGCTGCTCGTTGCCCTGCCCTCCCCGGCGGCCCCGGCCACCGCTCCCGCGGTGCAGCCGGCCCAGATTCTCGAGCCTGTCCGTCAGGTCCTCCAGGACGTGGCGGTCCGCATCTTCGTGGAAGGCGAGGCCGAGCGGGGCATCTGCACGGGCTGGGTAGGCTGGAGCGAAGAGACGCGCAGCGCCGTCTACACGGCGGCGCACTGCCACCGGGAGGGCGCCCGCTACCGCATCGTCATGGCCACGGGTGAGTCGACGCTGGCCACCCACGCCACCCGCTGGGACGACCTGGACCTGATGGCCCTGTGGGTCCCGCGCGGCCGGCTGCGCTCGCTGCGCGGGTGGAAGCCGCTGCCCGGCGGTCCGTTCCACGCCCTCTATGCCCTCAGCGAGCGCGGCAGCCCGCTGCGGCTCGTGGACGTTCCCATCCCGCGGGTGTACTGGGAGATCCGCTTCGAGAACCATCCCTCCGCGGTCGCGCTGCCGCTGTACAGCGTGCCGGGAACGAGCGGGGCCCCCGTCGTCGACGCGGCGGACGGGCTGCTGATCGGGATGGTCGTGGGCTACGTCACGGAGCGTCCCGAGGTTGCCGCGGTCGTTCCCGCGCAGACGATCTACGATGCGCTGACCGCCGCGAGCGGCTCCCGGTAGCGCCGGTCAGGACGACGGCCGGCCGTAGCGGAACCGCAGCGGCCCCTGGTAGGCGGGGAGCCGCAGCCGCTGGGACTCCTCGATCTCGACCATCAGTCCCACCGACCGCAGCCCCTCGACGAAGCCGCCCCGGAGATTCAGGGCCGCCTGCATCACCGCAGGGTCGCCGATCGCCTGGATCTCGTACGGCGGGTCCAGCCGGTAGATGCCGACGAAGACGGCATCCTCGGCCTGGCGGAAGCCGGTCGTGGCGAGGACGCGGACCCCGCTGACCGCCAGAGCCTCCGCCCCGTTCGACCACAGCTCGTTCACCAGGCCGCTCAGGTCGGTCGCCTGGACCGGAGGGGCCGCCGCGGCGCCCGGCAGGGGGCGCTCGCTGACCCGCACCACGACCCCCGGACCGTCCACGGGCGTAAGCCCCAGCACCATCCGGTAGGACTCCACCTCGCGGGCCAGCGTCTCGGCCGAGCTCCGCCCCTGGGCCGCGGCCGTCTCGTACTCCGACATCTTGCCGCGCAGGTCGGCGATCTCGGCGTGGAGGGCGGCAAGGGCCTCCTCCTGCTGGCGCACCAGGACGGCCAGCTCCCGCACCCGGAGGGTGGGCAGCTGGACCTCCTGGCGGATGGACCGCCCCGCCCGCAGCTGGAGGACCACGAGGAAGCCCACCAGGACGAGGAAGCCGGCCAGGGTCACCTGCCAGGAGGCGATCTGGGGGCGCCGCATCAGCATGATGGCCCAAGTATACCGCTCCCGCCGCAGACAGGGTCTTGATTTGCCGGCGGGGGATGGCACAATATGGGATAGTTAGCAGTGTTCCCCCGAGAGTGCTAATCGCACATCACCCGGCAAGGGAGGCGAGAGTATGCCCGCAAAGGTACTGCTGTACGACGAGGAAGCACGCAAGGCGCTGGAGCGCGGCGTGGAGAAGATCGCCAGCGCCGTCCGCGTGACCCTGGGTCCCAGGGGCCGCAACGTCGTGCTCGAGAAGAAGTGGGGCTCCCCGACCATCACCAAGGACGGCGTCACCGTCGCCAAAGAGATCGAGCTGGAAGATCCCAACGAGAACATGGGCGCCCAGCTCGTGAAGGAGGTCGCGAGCAAGACCAACGACGCGGCGGGCGACGGCACCACCACCGCCACCGTTCTGGCCTGGGCCATCGTCCGCGAGGGGCTCAAGCAGGTGGCCGCCGGGGCCAACCCGATGCTGATCAAGCGGGGCATCGACAAGGCCGTGGAGACGGTCGTCGAGGAGCTGAAGAAGATCTCCATC
>DASUAK010000004.1:0-2575 GCA_035763845.1 bacterium
CAGGCGGAACCAGGCTTCGTCGACCAGCAGACCGCCGAGGTCGGCCGCCCGCGCGTACACGCTGATCCGCGCGTAGCCGCCCGGATAGATGTCCGGCACGACGTCGAAGCGCAGCTCCTTCGCCTTGATGAAAGCGGCGAACGCGCGCCGAAGTCCCATGTCGACGTCCTGCGTCGACGCGGAAGCCGCCGGCAGCATCAACGCCACCAGGAGCAGAAGGATCACTACGCCCCGCACATGCCTCATCCGATTCCTACCCTTCCTGCAGTGCGGCCGCGTGCGCGAAGAGCGCGGGCTGGCCGCCCGTATGCCAAAATACCACGTTCTGGCCGGCGCGGAACGGCTCGGACGCGACGAGGCCGCGCAGGCCGGCCATCGCCTTGCCCGTGTAGACCGGATCGAGCAGCACGCCCTCGGTCCGCGCGAGCAGCCGGATCGCCTCGAGGCACTCCGGCGTCGGCACCCCGTAGCGCTCTCCGACGAACTCGTCGTGGACGATGATGTCGTCCAGGTGCGGCCGCCAGCGCAGCTCGAGCAGCCCGGCCAGCTCCTCGACGATGCCGAGGACCCGGCGCGCCACGACGTCCTTCTTCGGCCCCGCGCTGATGCCGATGACCTGCACGCCGCTCTCTGTCACTTTCGTACCCGTATAGAGGCCGGACTGAGTCCCTCCCGAGGTGCTGGCATGGACGATGGCGTCCACGTGGAGTCCCATCTGGTTCGCCTGCGTGAGCAGCTCGAGGGCGGCCGCCATATAGGCGGCGGCACCGGTGGCGTTGCTCCCGCCGCGCGGGATGACGTAGGGGCGCCGTCCGTCCTTGCGCAGGTGGCGGGCCACGTCGTCGACCACGCCCATCAGGACGTAGTCGTCGTCGGTCTGCACGATGCGCACGTCCGCCCCGAAGATGCGGTCGAGCAGCAGGTTGCCCTGGGCCTGACCCGGGTCCTCCCCGTTCAGCACCAGAACCGCGTCCATGCCCAGGCGCCTGGCCGCCGCGGCGGTCATCCGCGCGTGGTTGGACTGGACCGCGCCGACTGTGATGACGACGTCGCAGCCGTCCGCGCGCGCCTGCCCCAGCAGGAACTCCAGCTTGCGGGCCTTGTTGCCCCCGATCGCCAGGCCGGTCAGGTCGTCGCGCTTGAGCCAGATGCGCGGCCCGCCAAGGAACTCGCTGAGGCGGGGCGCTTCCTCGAGCGGGGTGGGCAGGTTGGCCAGCTTGACCCGGGGCAGATTGCCGATCTGCATCGCGCTACCCTCCGTCTCCCATCTGCGCCGTCAGGCGCAGGGCCTCCACGGCCTCCTCCATCGAGACGGGCCGGAAGCGCACCCCGGTGCCGGGCCGGGCCTGGGCGAGCAGCCGCAGGTCCGCCGCGATCACCACCGCCGCCTTCGGATAGCCCCCCGTCGTCGGCCCGTCCGGCATGATGACGATGGGCCTGCCGCCGGAAGGCACCTGCACCGCCCCCGGCAGCACCCCGTCGGAGAGGAACTCCCCGGCGGCGCCGTGCGCGAGGGCGGCCCCGTCCAACCTGATGCCTGTACGATCGCTCTGGAGTGAGGTCCGGTACTCTTCCTTCATGAGCGCGCGGCGGGCTTCCTCCGTCAGCCACTCGTCCTGCGGGCCGGGGATGACGCGCACGCTGACGCTGCCCTGCGGCAGCGGCAGGCGCGGCGTGGACCCCGGGTCTGCCCGGCTCTGCGGCATCCCCGCCTGCCCCAGCACGTCGCCCTCGCGGAGCCGGCGGCCGGCGCTCCCCCCGAGGATCCCGGGAACGAAGGTGGAAGCGCTGCCGAGCGCCATGCGTCCTTCGATCCCGCCCGCGACAGCGACGTAGGCCCATACCCCCGTGCGCGGGACCCCGAACTGCAGCCGCTGCCCCGGCCGCAGGCGCAGCGGCCCGGCCGGTTCGACCTCCGTGCCGTCCACGGCGGCGGAGAGATCGGCGCCCGCAAGCGCCACCGTGAGGTGATCCAGCGCGCGCAGGACCGGCCCCGGCGCGGTCACCTCGAGGGCCGGAGCACCAGGAAGATTGCCTGCCGCGATGTTCGCCGCCCACAGAGCGGCCAGGTCCATCGCGCCGGATGGAGGAACCCCCAGCGAGCGGTAGCCCCGCCGCCCGCCGTCCTGGATGGTGCTGTAGAGACCCGGACTCAGCACCTCCAGGGCCGGCCGGGCGGGCACCGGCATCGGCCACGTCGCGGCGCGCTCCGGAAACCGCGCGCTCGAGACCGGCGTGAAGCGCACACGGTCACCGGGGCGCAGCAGGATGGGGTCGGCGGCCAGCGGCTCGTAGATCGGCAGCGGCGTCCGGCCGATCAGCCGCCACCCGCCCGGCGAATCCAGCGGATAGATGCCTACCATCGCGTCGGCGAAGCCCACCGAGCCCTGCGGAACTCTGAGGCGCGGCGCGGGCAGCCGCCGGATGCGCAGCGACTCGGGAAGGATCCCGAGGTATGGAAAGCCCGGCCTGAAGCCGAGCATGTAGACGGTGTACTCGGCCTCGGAGTGCTCGCGGATGACCTGCCTGGGCGTCAGACCGCCCTGCGATGCGACGTCCTCGAGGTCGGGGCCGC
>DASUAK010000005.1:0-5457 GCA_035763845.1 bacterium
TCCGGCGGCAGACGGGATGCGTATGGCGAGTGTACCTCACCGCCCTCATGCCCGATGACCGCGGGCTGATAGACGCGGGCTTCGAGATCAGAGCAGCCGGCCCAGGAGCCAGAAGCTGCCGGCGAGGACTTTCCCCTCCGCCGGCTCTCCGCCCAGCGTTTCCTGGTCCGCGAAGGTGTGCAGGGGCACCCCGCGCAGTGCCAGCTCCAGCCACCAGTAGGGCTGCCCGCTGTGGGGATTGGTAAGCATCCGCGCTCCCTCCAGGCGGGCGCTGAGCAGGGCCGTCGCCTCCGTGAAGGTCTCCACGTCCGCGTCCGCGGCGAAGTGCGGCCCCGAGGCGATGGCCCCGAGCGGGACGTGGTACGCGTCGCCCGGCGCCGCCGCGTACACGCTGTCGTCGGCGTAGAGGTCGGCCTCATGGGCCAGGCCGACGAGCTCGACCCGGTGGATCGCGGGGAAGGTCGTCAGGCGCTGGCGCACCAGCGCGTAGTTCACGATATCCACCCGCAGCGGAAACGCCCCCGAGAACGGCTCGTCGTCTTCCGTGGGCTCGATCCAGCCGTCGATCCAGCCCGCCAGCTCTTCATCCGGATCTTCCCCGGTGCCCGTCACCGCGATTCGATAGCTCTGGCCGGTGGAGAAGAACGGAGTCGCTCCGGTCACTTCGCCGGAGCGACTGACGTAACTCCAGATCTCGGGGCCGGAGTCCACGGCCCAGCGGACCACCGCGCCCCCGTCGGCGGCCGGGTTGCGCACCCCCGCCTCCGCGGCGCGGCGCGCCAGGGCCCAGTACTCGTCGATGTTGCCCACGGGGTAGCCGACGGTGTGGAAGTGGCTGGACATGGTCCCTACCGCGTGCGGGCGAAGTAATCCTCGTCGAGCATCGCGTACATCACGGTGTCGTACCACCGCCCGCCCCAGAAGAGGCGCTTCCGGGCGATGCCCTCGCGCTTGTAGCCCGCCTTCTCGAGGGCGCGCTGGCTGGCGATGTTGTCGATGCGCGACTCCGACTGCAGGCGATGCAGGTTCAGCGTCTCGAAGGCGAACTTCGAGCGCACCCGCATCGCGTCGCTGCCGTAGCCCTTGCGCCAGGCCGACTTCTCGCCGACCACGGTTCCGGTGTTGCCGAGGCGCAGCCGCCAGTGGATGGCGTGGATCCCGGTGAAGCCGATGTGGCGGCCGTTCTCGTCCAGCATCGCCCAGACCCACTCGTCCGCGCGCTTCTGGACGCGGTCCATCCACTCTTCCTCCATGCCGGGGGTGACGCCGGTGGTGAGCATGAGATACTGCGTCACGTCCGGATCGTTCATCCAGCGGATGGCGTTCTCCAGGTGCAGCCGCTTATCGACCGGCACCAGGCGGATCTTATCACCTGCCAGACCCACGATGTCGCTCATGGCGTCCTCCTGTGCCTTGCTATGATAACACTGCACATGCGTGACTTCACGTTTCCGCCCGGCTTCCGCTGGGGCACCGCGACCAGCAGCCACCAGGTCGAAGGGCACAACGTGCACAACGACTGGTGGGCCTGGGAGCAGCAGCCCGGGCGGATCAAGGGCGGTGATCGATCCGGCGCGGCCTGCCGCTGGTGGACGGCGGCCGAGGCCGACTTCGACCGCGCCGCGGCGCTCCATCAGAACGCGCACCGCCTCTCCATCGAGTGGAGCCGCATCGAGCCCGCCCCCGGCCGCTGGGACGGCGCGGCCCTGGACCGCTACCGCGAGATGGCGGCGGCGCTGCGCGCGCGCGGCATCGAGCCGATGGTGACGCTGCACCACTTCACCAACCCGCTGTGGTTCGCCGAGCAGGGCGGATGGGAGCGGCCCGACGCCCCGGAGCGCTTCGCCCGCTACGTGGAGTACGTCGTGCCCGCGCTGCGCGAGCACGTGCCCATCTGGTGCACCCTGAACGAACCCGTGGGCTGGGCGGTCAGCGCCTACGCCGCGGGCCGCTGGCCGCCGGGGCGCCGCTCCATCACCGCCGCGGTGCGGGCCCTCGGGAATCTCGTCCGCGCCCACGCCGCGGCCTACCGGGCGATCCACCGCCTGCAGCCGGGAGCGCTGGTCGGCATCGCGCACTACTTCCGGCTCTTCGATCCCGCCGACCCGGGCTCGGGCCTCGACCGCCTCGTCGCCGGCGCGCAGGACCGCTTCATCAACGCCGCGTTTCTCGACGCGCTCACCGCGGGCCGCGTGCGCGCCCTTCCCTGGATCGCCGACGTCCCGGACGCGGCGGGGACCCTCGACTTCATCGGTGTGAACTACTATACACGCGACCTCGTCGCGTTCGACCTGAGCGTTCCCCAGCGCCTGTTCGGCCGCAACTTCTCCAACCCCGGCGCCCCTCAGAGCGACGGGGGATACGGGGAGATCTACCCAGAGGGCCTCGGCCGCGTGTTGCGCCGGGCGGCCGGCTACCGCCGCCCCCTCTATGTCACCGAGAACGGCCTGCCGGATGCGGACGACGACCAGCGCGCCGCGTTCATCGTCGCGCATCTCCGCGAGGTGCACAATGCGATCGCGGAGGGCGTCGACGTCCGCGGATACTACCACTGGTCGCTCGTCGACAACTTCGAGTGGGCGGAGGGGTGGAGCCTGCGCTTCGGCCTGATCGCCGTGGACCCGCTCACGCAGGAGCGTCGGATGCGCCCCAGCGCCGGCCTCTACGCGGAGATCTGCCGGCGCGGCGCCCTGCCCTGAGCGCGGCCCGTCACCGCCCGTCCAGCCGCAGGACCCTCCGCGCGTTGCCGGCGAGGATGGCCTCGCGGTCCTCGCCGCTCAGCTCGAGGCCGTTCAGGATCTCGACCTGCTCCTTGAGGATGTGGTGGCGGTAGCCGCCGTAGGCGGTCGAGTCGGTCCCGAAGAGGACGCGCGTGGGGCCGAAGGCGCGCAGGGCGTCCCGGAAGATCTGGGTGAGGGAGGGCTGCCCCGGATAGTAGTCGCGCCAGTTGTTCGTGCCCGAGGTGTCCACGCACACGTTGTCCGTGTGGTAGGCCAGAAAGAGCGTCTCGCGCAGGAACCCCGCGCCGAAGTGCGCGATGACGAAGGTGACCTCGGGGAACTCCTTCACCACCGCCGAGAGCGGCAGGGGGCTGGCGAAGCTCAGATCATAAAAGGCGCCGACCGTGATCCCGAAGTGGAAGAGGACGGGCAGTCCTGCCTCCGCCGCGGCCTCGTAGATCGGGTAGAGCGCCCGGTCGTTGGGCAGGAAGCGCTGGATCGGCGGGTAGAGCTTGAGCCCGCTCAGGCCCATCGACCGGAAGCGTGAGACCGTACGCCCCGCGTCGGGATGCCGGGGATCGGTGAGCGACCCCCAGCCGGCGAGGCGCCTGGGGTTCAGGGCGACGAACTGGCCGAGCTCCTCGTTTCCCTCTCCGACGGCAATGAACGCTCCGGTCTCGACGCCGGCCGTGTCGAAGGCCTCCAGCCAGTAGCGGGAGTGATCCTCCAGGGTGCGTCCTTCCAGCTCCTTCAACCGCTCCTCGAACGTCTTCCCGCGGATCCGGGCCGACTCGGCGGCGCGCTTCCGGTACGTCGGCATGCGGTCCCGCTGGCGCGCCAGCATCGATGCGGTGAAGAGGTGGAGGTGACTGTCGATGATTGCCATGGCGACATTATAGCGAAGCCGCTGCATGGTGCGGCAGGTCTCATGGAAGTTCGGGGAGCAAGTCGGGCGAAAGTCCGATTTGCGCGATGCGATGCGGGCTGCGGCCGCGGCGGCACGATTGTTGCTCAGCTCTCTTAGTGCAGTCTCCATAGCGACAAAGGCAAACCCGTCGTGAGGCGGGGACGCAAAGCCACGGGACTCCGGACACGGAGTCAGCCGGGTTGCCGAAGGTGGGGACGTTGTATTTGTACGGCGTCCTCAGTACCGATAAAGGCAAACCCGTCGTGAGGCGGGGACGCAAAGCCACGGGACTCCGGGCACGGAGTCAGCCGGGTTACCGAAGGAGAGGACGAGATGAAGCTCGTGGCCGCATTGATCCTGGTCCTCGCGTCGGCTCCGGCAGTCCAGGCCGCAACGCAGCAGGTCGCCGTGACCGTTCCGGCGACGCAGGCTCTGGAGGGAACCACCGTTCTCTCGCTCACGGGGACCTCACCCGTCCGGACGCTGGTGGTCGTCAAGAGCAACGTTCCCTGGACGCTGGTGGCGAGGGTGTCCGGGGCGGGCGCGGGAGTGATGCTGAGCGCCGCGGGCGGCCCATGGATGCCGGTTGCGGACGCCGCGCCGGTGCTGCGGGGCGGGCGAGGCGTTCACGTGGTGACCTACGAGGTGCGATCGACAGGGGCCCTGCGGGGCCGGCTCACGCTGAGCCTCACCCGCTCCGGGGAAGCTGCACCCTGACCGTCCCTGATCGCTGCCGCGGCCATGTTGACCGCGGCTGACTTATGCGCTCTGCATCGTGGCATCCGGAATGCTGGGAGAACAGCGGTATGGGGCCTCGGCTGAAGCTGGACCGAGTGGAATGCCGCACCGACGCCCAACGCGTCCTCGCCCGGGTGGAGCTGAGCCTGGACGACGACGCCCGGTCGGGGGGCGCGAGCCTGCCCGTCTCCCCCGGCGCCTGGCAGCGCGCCGTCGCCGAAGCGACCCTCCATGCGGTCTCCTCCTTCGTCGGGGGGGCGTTCGCCTTCACCCTGGACACCGTGACGGAGGTCCGGACCGGCCGCTACCCGCTGGTCGTCGTCACCTTCGTCATGCACGACGGGCGCCGGGAGGTCTTCCTCTCGGGCACCGCTCCCCTGGGGGATCATCCGCACGCGGCCGTGGCCCGGGCGGTTCTGCACGGACTTAACCGCTGGGTCGAGCCGATGCTGGAGCGGGAGCTCAGGCCGGCCCCCCACGCTCCTCAGCCCGGCCAGACGATTCATTAGTCCGGCCCGCGGAGCGCCTCTTCCATCTCCGTCCGCACGGCAGCATCGGTCTCAACGGACCGCCGCGCGCTGAGAGCTTCCACCGCCTCCGCTCCGCCGATCCTTCCGAGCGCCCACGCCGCGTGCCCTCGAACGATCGGATCCTCGTCGCTCAGCGCCCGCGCCAGCGGCTCCACCGCGCGGGGATCGCGCAGATTTCCCAGCGCCACGGCCGCGTTCCGCCGGATCCCCTGACGCTTCGCCCGCTTGACGGCGCTGCGCCGGAACCGCTCCTGATACGTGCGCTCATCGATGTGCAGCAGCTCCACCAGATCGGGGAAAGCCACGTCGCGTCGCGGGGCGAAGGCGTCGATCTCGCCGTGCCCGGCCAGCGCGTTGTGGGGGCACACGTCCTGGCAGACGTCGCAGCCGAAGACCCAGGTGCCCATCAGCGGCCGCAGCCCGCGGGGGATCCATCCCCGCAGCTCGATCGTGAGGTACGAGATACAGCGGCGCGCGTCCACCACGTAGGGCGCCACGATCGCGCCGGTCGGGCACTGGTCCAGGCAGATCCGGCAGCGGCCGCAGGAGCCGTCCACCGGGG
>DASUAK010000006.1:0-8731 GCA_035763845.1 bacterium
TGGCCGCCCCGGCTCCGGTGATCCTTGCCGGCGGGCTGACGCCCGAGAACGTGCGCGAGGCGATCGAGACGGTGCGGCCGTTCGGGGTGGACGTCAGCAGCGGGGTGGAGAGCGGCGGCCGGAAGGACCCCGGCAAGATCCGCGAGTTCATCGCGCGCGTCCGGAACGGCGGCCCCGCGCGATGAAGGGACGGTTCGGCAAGTACGGAGGCCGTTTCGTTCCGGAGACCCTCATCCCCGCGCTCGAGGAGCTCGAGACGGCCTACGAGCAGGCGGCGGGGGACGAGGCCTTCCAGGAGGAGCTGGACGGGTACCTGCGGACCTACTGCGGCCGGCCCACGCCCCTCTATGCGGCGGAGCGGCTGACCCGGCAGCTGGGCGGGCCCCGCATCTACATCAAGCGCGAAGACCTCCTGCACACGGGCGCCCACAAGATCAACAACACGATGGGCCAGGTGCTGCTGGCCCGGCGCATGGGCAAGCGGCGCATCATCGCCGAGACCGGGGCCGGCCAGCACGGGGTGGCGACGGCCACGGCGGCGGCGATGTTCGGCCTGGAGTGCGCGGTGTACATGGGCACCGAAGACATGGCCCGCCAGGAGCTCAACGTCTACCGGATGCGGCTGCTCGGGGCGAAGGTGATCTCCGTGGAGAGCGGCACCCGCACCCTGAAGGACGCGATCAACGAAGCCCTGCGGGACTGGGTCACCAACGTCCGCTCGACCTTCTACGTCCTCGGCTCCGTGGTCGGCCCGCATCCCTATCCGACGATGGTGCGCGACTTCCAGTCGGTGATCGGCCGGGAGGCCCGGGAGCAGATCCGCGCGGAGACCGGCCGGCTCCCCGACGTGGTGGTGGCCTGCGTCGGCGGCGGGAGCAACGCGATGGGGCTGTTCCACCCCTTCAAAGACGACGCGTCGGTGCGCTTCATCGGGGTCGAGGCGGGCGGGCTCGGCATCCCCACCGAGCATCACGCCGCGACCCTCGTCGCCGGCTCCCCCGGCGTCCTGCACGGCGCTTTCACCTATCTCCTGCAGGATGGGGACGGCCAGATCCGGGGCACACACTCCGTTTCGGCGGGTCTCGACTACCCCGGCGTGGGACCGGAGCACAGCTTCTTCAAAGACTCGGGCCGCGCCGAATACGTCGCGGTGACCGACGACGATGCGCTCGAAGGGTTCCGCCTCCTGGCGCGGACGGAGGGCATCATCCCGGCTCTCGAGCCGGCCCACGCCGTCGCCCATCTGCGCACGCTGGCCCGGACGATGCGCCGGGAGCAGACGGTCCTCTTCGGTCTGTCCGGCCGCGGCGACAAGGACGTCCAGCACGTCGCCCGCCTGGAGCAGGAATGAGCCGCATCGCCGCCGTCTTCGAGGGCCTGCGCGCGCGCCGCCGCCCGGCCTTCATGCCGTTCGTGGTGGCCGGCGACCCCGATCTGCACACCACCGCGCGCGTCGTGGAGACGCTGGTGGACGCGGGCGCCGACCTCGTCGAGCTGGGCGTGCCCTTCTCCGATCCGGTGGCGGACGGTCCGACGAACCAGCGCGCCTACCAGCGGGCCCTGGCCGGCGGGACGCAGCTGTCCCGCGTGCTGGAGCTGGTCGCGGGCCTGCGGCCCAGGATCGCCGTCCCGGTGGTGCTGCTCTCCTACTACAATCCGATTCTGCAGTTCGGGCACGAGGATTTCGCCTCCGAGGCGGTCCGCGCCGGCGTGGACGGCGTGGTGATCCCGGATCTCCCTCCTGACGAGGCCGACGCCCTCATCGCCGCGGCGCGTCCGGCGGGGCTCGACACGATCTTCCTGGTCTCGCCGACCAGCACGGACGCCCGCATCCGGCTGGCCGCGCAGCGGTCCACGGGCTTCATCTACTGCGTCTCGCTGACCGGGGTGACCGGCGTCCGCGACCGGCTGTCGGGGGACGCGGCGCAGCTGATCCGCCGCATCCGCGCGCACACCGCCCTGCCCGTCTGCGTGGGCTTCGGGGTGTCCACGCCCGAGCAGGCGCAGCAGGTGGGCGCGCTCGCGGACGGGGTGATCGTCGGCAGCGCCATCGTCGCCCTGCTCGAACGCTCCGACGGCGCCGTCCGGCTCCGCGATCTGGCGGCCGCGCTCCGGGCGGCGCTGGACGGCGTCACCGTGGGCGAGGCGGCCCCCTGATCTCGCAGCGGACCCTGTGCTTCCTCCACCGCGGGCGGCAGGTGCTGCTGCTGCACCGCCGCCGCCCTCCGAACGCCGGGATGTGGAACGGCATCGGCGGCAAGATGGAGGCCGGCGAAGACCCCTACGCGGCCTGTATCCGCGAGGTGCGGGAAGAGACGGGCCTCACCGTGGCCGCGCCGGTCCTCCGCGCGCTGCTGGTCATCACTGTCCGGGCCACCGGCGCGCTGTGGATCATCTACGCCTTCGCGGCGCCGGCGCCTGACGGCGCCCACGTGCCCTCGGCCGAGGGTGATCTCGAGTGGGTGGATGCGGACCAGGTTCTCTCCCTTCCCACGCCCGCCGATCTGCCGGTGATCCTGCCCCGCATCCTGAACGGGACCGGAGTGAGCGTCGTCCGTCTCGCGTATGCCGCCGAGAACGCCGTGGACCCCCTCACCATCGAGATCCTTGGCTCCTGACCGGCTGGCGCTGCCGGCGCGCGGCCGCATGGTCGGCGCGGGCCTGCCGCCGTATAATTGAGCCTGTTGTGGACGCCGTCATCGCCGTCGATCTCGTCATCCTGCTCCTGGTCCTGATCCTGCCCCTCGTCTCTCACCGGGTCGAGCAGAACCTCGAGGCCTTCCTGTTCGTGATGGGCCTCGCCGCCGCGCTGGCCGCCGGAGTGCTGGGCGGCGAGCTGCTCCGCGACGCCCTTACGCACCCCATCCCCATCACCGTCGCCGTCCTCCTCTCGGGCCTGGTGTTCATGCGGGTGCGCCCGTCCATCAGCGACGCCCTGGTGCGCCTGCGCACCCTGATGTCGATGCGCGTGCTGATCGCCGTGATCGTCACCGTGCTCGCCCTGGTGAGCAGCGTCATCACGGTGATCATCGCTTCCCTCGTGCTGGTCGAGCTGATCAGCGCGCTGCGCTTCCGGGAAGAGGACGAGACGCGCCTGGTCGTCATCGCCTGCATGGCGATCGGGTTGGGCGCGGCCCTCACGCCGATCGGGGAGCCGCTGTCCACCATCGCCACGGCCAAGCTGGGCCAGGACTTCTGGTTCCTGCTGCGCCTCCTCGGGCCGTGGGTGATCCCGGGGATCGTCATCATCGGGATGTGGGCCGGCTTCCAGCCGCTGCGCTACCGGGGGGAGGGCCTGGGGCAGGAGGAGGCGCCGGAGACGTACCGGGGCGCCGTGGCACGGGCAGTGCGAGTCTACCTCTTCGTGATGGCGCTGACGTTCCTCGGTGAGGGATTCAAGCCGCTGATCGACCGGTTCGTGATCCAGCTCGACGCCCGCCTGCTGTACTGGATCAACATGGTCTCGGCCATCCTGGACAACGCCACCCTCACCGCGGCGGAGATCAGCCCGCAGATGTCGGCGGCGCAGGTCCGGGCGGTGCTCATGGGCCTCCTCGTCAGCGGCGGCATGCTCATCCCGGGCAACATCCCCAACATCATCGCCGCCAACAAGCTGAAGATCCGCAGCCGGCTGTGGGCCCGGATCGGGATCCCCCTGGGCCTCGCTCTGCTCGTGCTCTATTTCGCCGTGCTCTTCCTCATCTAGCCTCCCCCCGGTATCCTAGACCCATGCACGTCGAGCACAGTGAACTCCTCGCCTTCCTGCTCCTGCTGGCTCTGATCATCGCCGCGGCCAAAGCAGGAGGATGGATCAGCCTTCGGGCAGGGCAGCCCGCGGTGCTCGGGGAGATCCTGGTCGGGGTGATCCTCGGGCCTTCGCTGCTCAACGTGCTCGGCTGGCCGGTCTTCCCCGAGGCGCTGGGCGTCGTGGTCGCGCACCTGGCCAATCTCGGCGTCATCCTGCTGATGTTCATCGCGGGATTGGAGACCGACCTTGCCAAGATGAAGAGCGTCGGCCGCGTCGCCGGCATCGCCGGGGCCGCGGGGGTCTTCGTCCCGCTCGTGCTGGGGGCGGCGGCGGCGCTGCCCTTCGGGTACCCGCTCACACAGGCGCTGTTCATCGGGGTGGTGCTCACCGCGACCTCGGTGAGCATCACCGTGCAGACCCTCATCGAGCTCGGACAGTTGGAGTCGAAGGAAGGCGCGACGCTGCTCGCCGCGGCCGTGATCGACGACGTCATCGCCATCATCGTGCTGTCGGTCTTCGTGGCGCTCACCGCAGGCGGGGCGGGGGGGCTCGGCGCGGTGGGCGTGGTGGCCGTCCGGATGGCGGCCTTCTTCGTGCTGGCCATCGCGGGCGGGCTGTGGGTGGTCGGCCGGGTGATCCCCCGGGCCCACCGGCTCCCGATCAGCGAAGGGCTGCTGGCCTCGGTGACGGTGCTCACCCTCCTGCTCGCCTGGTCGGCTGAGGCGCTCGGGCAGGTCGCGGCGATCACGGGAGCGTACATCGCCGGCGTGCTCGTGGCGGCGGTGGGCTTCCGCGAGGAGGTCGAGCACCGGCTGCGCGCCTTCACCTACGCCATCCTGGTGCCGGTCTTCTTCATCAGCATCGGATTGCAGACGGACGCCCGGCTGCTGGCCGGCCGGGACATCCCCTTCGCCCTCCTGATCATCACCGCGGCCGTGGTCGGCAAGGTGATCGGCAGCGGCGGCGGCGCTCTGGCGGCGGGCTTCACCCGTCCCGAATCGCTGCGGATCGGGGTGGGCATGGTCAGCCGCGGCGAGGTGGGCCTCATCATCGCCGGGATCGGCATCCAGAGCGGCCTGCTCACGGAACGGGGCTTCGCCGTGATGGTGATCATGGTGCTGGCCACGACGCTGCTCACCCCCATCCTGCTGCGGGCGGCCTTCCCGCGCGGGCGGAGGGCGCTGACCGAAGCCGAAGCGGTGGCGCAGGTCATGGGCGAGGGCGACGGCGGGGAATGAGCGAGACCGCCTTCCTCCGTGACATCGCCCTCGTCTTCGTCGCCGCCCTGGCCGGGGGCGCCCTCGCCCAGTGGCTGCGCCAGCCGCTCTTCGTCGGCTACATCATCGGCGGGCTGCTGATCAGCCCGTTCACCCCCGGCCCCGCGGTCCAGGATATCCACACCTTCGAGCTGTTCGCGCAGATCGGCGTTGTGCTGCTGATGTTCAGCATCGGCATCGAGTTCTCGCTGCGAGAAGTGACGCGTCTCGGCGCTCCCGCCGTGCTCGGCGCCCCGGTGACGATGGCGCTGATCATCCTGCTCACCCTGGCGGCGGGATGGCTGCTGGGCTGGCCGCCGGCGCAGAGCGCGGGGGTCGGCGTCGTCATCTCGGTCGCCAGCACGACGGTCGTGGCCAAGCTGCTGGCCGAGCGGGGGGAGTCCCACGCGCCGCACTCGCGCCTGGCCATCGCCACGCTGCTGACCGAGGACATCGTCGTCGTCGCGCTGATCGTCCTCCTGCCCGTGCTCGGCGGTGGGACGGGCGACCCTCTCCGGTCGCTGGCGGGAGCCCTGGCCCGCGCGGGCCTGGTGCTCGTGCCGTTCTTCTACCTCGCCAACCGGTTCGTGCCCACTGTCATGGCGCGCGTCGCGCGCCGGCAGAACACCGAGCTGTTCGTGCTGGTCGCGATGGCCATCGGCATCGGCACCGCCGCGCTGTCCGAAGGTCTGGGGCTGTCGCTGGCCCTGGGGGCCTTCCTCGGCGGCCTCATCATCAGCGAGTCGGAGTTCACGCACGAGGTCCTCACGCGCGTCCTGCCGCTGCGGGATGTCTTCGGCGCGCTATTCTTCGTCTCGATGGGCACGCTGATCCGCCCCGCGGGCCTGGCGGAGGGCCTGCCGCTCCTGGCCGTCCTGATCACCCTGATCATCCCTGGGAAGGTGCTGCTGCGGATGCTCGTCCTGTGGGCCTTCCGCTACCCCTGGCCCACCGCGGCCCTCGTCAGCGTGCACCTGGCGCAGACGGGGGAGTTCTCGTTCGTCCTGGCCCAGGTGGCGCGCACGGCGGGCCTCATCAACGAGGCCGTGTACCAGGGGCTGCTCGCCGCCTCCCTCGTCTCCATCCTCATCACCGCGGCGCTCTCCGACCTCGGTCACCGCTGGATCGAGGAGCCGCCCCTGCGCGGGGCCTCCGGGATGGATCGCCTGGAGGAGACGTCGGGCCGCGTGCTCATCTGCGGCTTCGGGCGCGTCGGAGGAACGATCGGCGAGGCGCTGGAAGCGTTCCATATCCCGTACACGGTGGTGGATCTCGACATCGAGGTGATCGACGCGCTGCGCCGCCGGGGCATCCCGGTGATCTACGGGGACGTGGCCGGCGAGCCCGTGCTGCGGACGGCGGGCGCGGAGCGGGCCAGTCTCGCCGTCGTGGCCACGCCCGACTTCGAGCGGACGCGCCTCGCCGTGCGGCGCCTGCGCCGGCTGAACCCCGGCATGCCCATCCTGGCTCGGTCCACCCATCCCGCCCAGCGGGCGGCGCTCATCGAGGCGGGGGCGACGGAGATCATCCAGCCGGAGTTCGAAGCGGCGCAGACCCTGATCCGGCACGGCCTGGAGCATCTGGGCATCCCGCACGAGCAGGTCAAGACGTACATGGAGGAGCAGCGGTACGTCGAGGCCGCGGCGGGGCGCGGGGGACCGCAGCTGCCGCTGCATGGGCTGCTCGAGACCCGGATCACGAAGGTCGGCCCCGGCTTCTGCGTGGACTGTTCCCTCCGGCGCGCGCGGATCCGCGAGCGCACCGGTGTATCCGTCCTTGCCGTCCGCCGGACGGACGGCAGCGAGGTGGTCAACCCAGGCCCCGACGTGATGCTGCGGCTGGGCGACGAGGTCACCCTGATCGGACTGCCGGATCAGATCGCGCTGTTCGAACGGCTGAACGCGGAGATCGGCTGATGGGGATGAACGAAGAGATCCTGGTGGTGCCGCGCGCGGCCCTGCTGCCGCGCTCTGTGCACGGCTTCACGACGGAGGGCGCGGGCGAATACCTGACGCGCATCCGGGACCACGCGATCTTCCGCCGCCGCGGCGACGTCGAGCAGGATCCGTCGCTCAAGCAGATCATCCCGTACCTCGTCGTCCGCCACCGCGACCGGCTGTTCCTGTTCCAGCGCACCGCCTCCGGCGGCGAGGCCCGCCTGCATGGGAAGGTGAGCATCGGCGTCGGCGGCCACGTCAACCGCTCCGATGTCGAGGGCGCGGACGATGTGGTGGAGGCCGGGCTGCGGCGCGAGCTGGCCGAGGAGCTGGTCATCGGCGCCGCCTGGCGGGCGCGCCTCGTCGGCGTGCTGAACGACGACACCAACCCGGTGGGCCGGGTGCATTTCGGTCTGGTGCACGTGGTGGAGGTGGGCTCGCCGTCGATCGCCGTCCGCGAGTCGGACACGCTCACCGGCCGCCTGACCGATCCGGCCGAGGCCCGGACCCTGTATGAACGGATGGAGACATGGTCGCAGCTGATCCTCGACGCCGCCGACCCCATGCGCCTGTAGCCGCGCGCGCCGTCCTGGCCGCCGCGGCGCCGTATCACCTGGCCCGCACCCTCTCCTGCGGGCAGGCCTTCGGCTGGCGCTGCGACGGCCCGCGGGCGGCGGCCGCCTTCGCGGGGCGGCCGGTCGAGCTGGAGCAGCGGGGCGAGCAGATCCTCGTCGCCGGGCTGGACGACGACATCGCGCTGCGGCGGCTCCGCCACTACCTGCAGGTGGACGCGCCGCTGGCCGAGATCGAGGCTGCCCTCGGCCGCGATCGTGTCCTGCGCACCGTGGTGCCCTGCACGAGCGGCATCGCCATCCTCCGCCAGGACCCCTGGCAGTGCCTGGTCAGCTTCATCGTCTCGGCCTTCAACAACATCCCGAAGATCGAGCGGACCCTGGAGAAGCTCACGGCCCGCTTCGGCGAGCCCGGTCCCGGCGGGGTGAGGGGGTTCCCCTCGCCGGGCGCGCTGGCCGCGGCCTCCCCGGCCGCGCTGCGCGGGTGCATGCTCGGCTACCGGGCTCCCTACGTGCGCGACGCCGCCCGTCTGGTGGCCCGGGGGGCGTTCGACCTGGACGGGCCGGGATTCGCCTCCTACGATCAGGCGCGCGCGATGCTGCTCGAGCTGCCGGGGGTGGGCGAGAAGGTCGTGGACTGTGTGCTGCTCTTCGCCTACGGCAAGGGCGAGGCGTTTCCGGTGGACGTGTGGGTGAAGCGGGCGGTCGAGCGTTCGTACTTCGCGGGCCGTCCGCGGAGCGAGCGGGAGATCAGAGCGTTCGCCCGGCAGCGCTTCGGGCCTCTGGCCGGCTACGCGCAGCAGCACCTCTTCTACTACTACCGGGTCCTGGGCGGGCCGGCCCACCGCAGGCTCACGGCCGCGGGTGGGCGGCGAAGAACTGCCAGATCACCTCGGTCGCGTTGATGTCCTGCGAGACCCGTCCGACGATGCCGCGGGGCAGGTACTGCCGGCCGCCCGGCCAGGTGTGTCCGCCCCCGTCGATGGTGTAGAGGACGACCACCGAGCGCTGCGCGCACGCGGTGTAGGCGGTCTTCGTCACCCGCGTGCCGTCCGACGGATCGGTGTCCGCGAGATCCACCACCTCCGGATCCCCGGTGCAGCGATTGGCCGCGACCCAGGCGGCGACGATCCGGTCGGTGCTGATGGTCTCTCCGCGGGTCCGCGCCACGGGGCCTCCGCCGTACGGGACCAGCGGATCGTCGGTGCCGTTGATGAC
>DASUAK010000007.1:0-2007 GCA_035763845.1 bacterium
TCCGTCTCAGATAGACACGGGTTAGCGAAAGAGGAAAGTGGGCATAGAGTTGGTACAGTACCATCCAGCAGCGTATAATGAAACCGCCGAGGGAGGGATCGGGCGTTGCTGCACATGAAGGTCCGCGGCGTCGCACTCGACCAGCAGATGAACCCGGTGGTACTGCTGGTGGACCAGGCTGAGACGATGGCCCTCCCGATCTGGATCGGCCAGGCCGAAGCCACCGCGATCGCCATGGAGCTGCAGAGCGTCAAGCCTCCGCGCCCGATGACCCACGATCTGCTGCGCTCGGTCCTCAAGTCGCTCTCCGTGGCGGTGCTCCGCATCGTCGTGACCGAAGTGAAGGACGCGACCTACTTCGCCGAGATCCACCTCGCCAACAACGGCACGCCGATGATCGTGGACTCCCGCCCGAGCGACGCGATCGCTCTGGCCCTGCGCTCCGAGGCGCCGATCTTCGTGTCCGACAACGTTGCCGAGCAGGCGATCCAGCTGAAGAAGCCGCTCGATGAGGAGATGGACGAGTTCAAGAAGTTCCTGGAGTCGGTCAAGCCGTCCGACTTCAAGGGCACCGTCCACTAGACGGGCGGACCGTCCACGAGGCGGGCGCACCCCGCCGGCAGGCCCGCTGGATCGAATAGTCCCCTAGACGAAACCGACCCAGAACCCGTTCCGTCGTGATTTCATGCCTTCGAAGGACCCCCCGGCCCGGATAGCCAACCGCCACTAGGTCATGGAGTTCGTGGGCAGGGTCGTGCTGGTCACCGGGGGCGGCCGCGGCATCGGCCGGGCCATCTCGGCGGCCTTCGCCCAGGAGGGCGCCGCCGTCGCCCTCGCCTACCGGGAGCGCGCGGCCGAGGCGGAGGGCGTCGCCCAGGCCCTGCGCCGCGCCGGCCGGCGCGCCATGGCGGTGCGCGCCAACGTGGCCCGGACCGGAGACGTGCAGGCGCTGATGGAACAGGTGGTGGGAGCCTGGGAGCGCCTGGACGTCCTGGTCAACAACGCGGGGATCCTGCGGCGGACCCCGCTCCCCGACATGACGCTCAAGGAGTGGCAGGAGGTCCTGGACACGAACCTCACGGGGGCGATGCTGTGCGCGCAGGCCGCCCTCCCCGCGCTGCGGGCGAGGCGGGGCAGCATCGTCAACGTGGCCAGCATCCGCGGGCTGATCGGCGGCAGCTCGGCCGCTTACGCCGCGAGCAAGGGCGGCCTGGTCACCCTGACAAAGACCCTGGCCCGCACGCTGGCCCCGGAGATCCGGGTGAACGCGGTGGCCCCGGCCTACGTGGACACCGAGCTGAACACGCACCTCACCATCGAGCAGCGCGGCCGGATCGCCGGCCAGATCCCGCTCGGGCGCTTCGCCGAGCCCGATGAGATCGCCCGCGCCGTGGTCTTCCTCGCGGGCCCGCGCGCAAGCTACATGACCGGGCAGGTCCTCGTCGTGGACGGCGGCCTCACGATGTAGCCACGGTATGCCTTCGGTCTCGCTTCGTCCCTCAGACCCTGGCTCAGTTGCGATTGGCCCACCTGGGCCACCGATCGTGGTGCTATACATGGGCCGTGGGCACAGAAGCCCTTGTCACCAGTTCACCGCAGACGCAGAGATCTACGAGCAGCTGCGGCTCGCCCAGGACATGCTGCGTCCCCGTATGAGCAAGCAGGAGGCCGGGGAGGCGAGACGTGCCCGGGCCGCCGCGGATGAACGGGCGGCCCCTGAGCGCCACATCCCCGCCGCGGTGAAACGGGAGGTCTGGCTGCGCGACGGCGGCCGCTGCGCGTTCGTCGCCTCAAACGGGCGCCGCTGCGGGAAGCGCAACTTCCTCGAGTTCCATCACGTCGTGCCCTACGCCTTGGATGGAGAGGCGGCCGTACCGAACATCCAACTGCGCTGCCGCGCCCATCACCCGTGCGGTAGGAGCGACTAGCTGGTGCTGAAGCCTGTGCGGCCGGGCTAACTCGTGCTGAAGCCCCGGCGGTCGAAGGTATAGACCTTGCCGTTGGCGC
>DASUAK010000008.1:0-4338 GCA_035763845.1 bacterium
GCGGGCGTCGAGGACCTCTTCCACGAGACGGACGCCCTCGACGACCATCCGCCCCTCCTGCTCGCGGGCCGGGCGGTCGGCGAGGTCGCGCAGCCGCCGGACGAGCGGGTTCTTCGTGCTGGTGATGCGCACCGGCTAGAGGACGGTCTCCAGGCGGCCCAGGGCGCTTTTCTCCCCGACCACCACGAGCACGTCCCCGTGCAGAAGCTGCGTCTCCCCCGTCGGGGTGATCAGGATCTGGCTGTCGCGCTTGATCAGCAGGATGTTCACGCCGAAGCGGGTGCGCAGGTCGAGGTCGCCCAGGCTCTTGCCGGCGAGCTTCGGCCCCACGCTGACCTCCTCCACGAGGAACGTTGGGGACAGCTCGAGGAGGTCTACGACGTGCTGGCTGGCCAGGTTGCGCGCGACGCGCACGGCCATGTCCCGCTCGGGGCGGACGACCTGGTCGGCCCCGACCTTCTCCAGGACGCGGCCCTGCAGCTCGTCCACGGCCTTGCTCACGACCCGGCGGCAGCCCATCTCCTTGAGGATCAGCGTCGTGAGGATGCTCTCCTGCACGTCGGCCCCGATGGCCACGACGACGGCATCGAAGTTGGTGATGCCGACGGCCCGCAGCGCCTCCGCATCGGTGCTGTCGATCTGCACGGCGTGGGTGGCGTAGTCCGTCACCTTGCGCAGCGCGTCCTCGCTCCGGTCCATCGCCAGCACCGTGTGCCCCAGCTCGTGCAGCGTGCGCACGACGTTGCTGCCGAACCGACCCATCCCGATCACCGCGAATTCCATCCGCTTTTCGCCTCGCTCCTAGCCGATCATGATCCGCTCTTCAGGGTAGCGGACGTTGGCCGGCTGCTGCCGGCGGGTGAGCGCGAACGCCATCGTCAGCGTCCCGACCCGGCCGGTGAAGATCGTGAACATGACGATGATCCGTCCGACGGCCGTCAGGTCCGGGGTCAATCCGGTGGAGAGTCCCACCGTCCCGAACGCCGACGTGATCTCGAACAGCGCGTGGATGAACTCCACCCGCTCCGTGAAGGCCAGCGCGGTGGCCATCGTCACGACGAAGGCCACACCGACGAGCGCGATGGTCACCGCCTTGTAGACAGCCACCGCGGGCAGGCGCCGCCAGAACAGCTCCGCGTCCGGCCGGCCCCGCAGCTGAGCGATGATGACCGCCATCGGCGCGACGAAGGTCGTGGTCTTGATGCCGCCCCCGGTGCCGCCCGGCGAGGCGCCGATGAACATCAGGGCAACGAGCAGCATCAGCGTCGGGTCGAGCAGCCGTGCGGTGTCGAGCGTGTTGAACCCCGCGGTGCGCGGGGTGACGCTCTGGAAGAACGCCGCGAGCACCCGCTGCCACCCCGGGAGACGGCCCAGCGTGTCGGGGTTGCGGTACTCGAGGAGCAGCACCAGCACGGTCCCGATCAGCAGGAGCACGGCGGTCGTCGTGAGCACGACTCTCGCGTGGAGGGTGAAGCGCTTGGGCCGCCCCAGGTCCACGAGGACGGTGAAGCCGAGCCCGCCGAGGATGATGAGCAGCGCGATGGTCAGGTTCACGGAGAGGTCCCCGGCGTAGCCTGTGAGGCTGCGGAAGCCGCCCATCAGGTCGAAGCCGGCGTTGTTGAAGGCCGAGATGCTGTGGAAGAGGCCCAGGTACGCGGCCCGGCCTGGCCCGAACTCGGGCCACCACCGCACCATGAGCAGCGCCGCCCCCACCGCCTCGATCGCCAGCGTGATGAGGACGACCGTGCGGGTGAAGCGCACGATCCCCCCGATCGTGTAGAGGTTGTGCGACTCCTGCAGGACGAGGCGTTCGCGGAGCCCGATGCGCCGGCCGATGGCCAGCGCCATCAGCGTGGCCACCGTCATATACCCCAGGCCCCCGAACTGGATCAGCAGGATGATGACGGCTTCTCCGAACGTAGACCAGTGGTCGGCCGTGTCCACCACGACCAGGCCGGTGACGCAGACGGCGGAGGTGGCCGTGAACAGGGAGGTCAGGAACCCGGTACGCTGGCCGTCCGCGGAGGCCGCGGGCAGCGACAGCACGAGCGCCCCGGCAAGGATGATCGCCGCGAAGCCGGCGATGATCGTCTGCGCAGGATTGAGCTCAAACCGGGCGAGCGGGGACCGCTTTTCCAGGACGAGCGCCCTGGCCATGCCCGGTTAGGACTTCAGGCCCTCCTTGGCCTTGGCGACGAGGGCCGTGAACGCGTGGCCGTCGCGCGCGGCGATGTCGGCCAGCACCTTGCGGTTCACGGTGACGCCGGCCTTGCGCAGGCCGTTGATCATCCGGCTGTAGGACAGCCCGTCCCGGCGCGCCGCGGCGTTGATGCGCGCAATCCACAGCCGGCGGAAGTCCCGCTTGCGCACGCGGCGGTCCCGATAGGCCTGCGCCAGCGCGCGGACCACGAACTGGTTGGCGAGCTTGTACCAGCGGCTCTTCGCGCCGTAGTACCCGCGCGCCAGCTTGAGGATCTTCTTGTGGCGGCGGCGTGTCGTCACGCCCCGCTTGACCCGTGCCATCGCTCGTCCCTCCTACCGGTGCGGCAGCAGCGTTTCGACCTTGCGGCGGTCCCGGCCGGAGACCTCCGTCTGGGCCCGCAGCGACCGGAGCCGCCGGGGGGTCTTCGTGACCTTCAGGTGTCCCGACATCTGCCGCCCGCGGCGCAGCTTCCCGCTGCCCGTCACGGCGATGCGCTTGGCCGTCCCCTGGTGCGTCTTGACCTTGCCCATCATGCCCTCCCGGCGTGCGTTACTTCTTGGGCGTCAGGATCATGATCATGTTGCGGCCTTCGAACAGCGCCGGCCGCTCCACGACCCCGACGTCGGCGATCATCTCCACCACCCGCTGCAGGAGCTGATGCCCCCGCTGCGGATACGCCATCTCGCGCCCGCGGAACCACACCGAGACGCGCACCTTGTTCCCTTCCTTCAGGAACTCCTGGACGTGCTTGACCTTGGTCTGGAAGTCGTGCTCCCCGATCTTCGGGGAGAAGCGCATCCCCTTGAGGTCCCCGCCCTTGTGGTGCGAGCCCCGGCTCTTCTTGCTCATCTCGTACTTGTACTTGCCGTAGTCCATGATCCGGGCCACCGGCGGCTGCGCGGTCGGCGACACCTCGACCAGATCAAGGGCCGCCTCCTGCGCCCGCTGGAGCGCGTCCCGCACGTTCATCACGCCCAGCTGCTCCCCGGCCGGACCGATCACGCGGATCTCCCGGGCCCGGATGCGGTCGTTCACTCGTGGTTCAGCGATGGAGTTGGCCTCCTCTCAGCGATACAAAAAGCCGGGCATGGCAGACGCCATCCCCGGCAGGAGTGATTACTGTCTGTCGGAATCGACCGGCGCGGGCCGCCTTCCCCGGCCGGTGAGAAGCGGATGGCTTCTGCTTGGGCCCTTCACAACAGCCCGAAGTATAGCATAGCCCGTGGGGGGTGGCTACGGGATGACCAGGGCGTCGTAGCGGCGCGCGCGTAGCTGCGCGGCGAGCCGCTCCGCCCCCGACCGGCTGGGGAACGAGCCGACCGTGACCAGCAGGAACTCGCCCGCGGTGCGGATCACCGGCCGGTAGCCGTCGGCGCGGAGGCGGATCGCCAGCTGGTCCGCATTGATCCGCTGGCGGAAGGCGCCCACCTGGACTCGCTACACACGGGCCGGAGGCGGCGTGGGTGCGGCCGCGGGAGCCGGTTTCGGAGCGGCGGCCGTGGCGGAGGGCGCCGGACGAGCGGGCGCCGCTGCCGTCCCGGCGGACGGAGTCGCAGCGGCCGCGGATGGCTCGGCGGCCGGCGTTTCGGCCGGCGGAGTCGCGGCGGCAGGTGTCTCGGCCGACGAGGTCTCGCTGGACGGCGTGCCCGCCGCCCGAGTCTCGGCGCCCGTCTCGGAAGATGACGCCGCCGGCTCGGCGGCGACCGCGGGCTCGGAGGGCTCGGCGGCCTGCGGCGCATCCGGGGCCGGTTCCGTCGCGGCCTGCGACGGCCCGCGCCCGAACCATCCGCCGCCATAGTAGCCGAGGAATAGGCCGCCGATGAACATCTCGATGACGAGCACGATGGCGCCGGCCACCAGCAGGCGGGACACCAGGCGGCTGCGCGCGGGAACGGAGGCCATGGCCGCCGCCCTGAACACCTCGCCCATCAGCTTCTCGGTGGTGAACCACTCCGGCCACCGCTCGGCGACGTCCTCGGGTACCTGGATCGTCACGCTGAACTTCTTGTGGTTGTTGGCGACCTTGACGGGCGGCTTCTTCTTGACCTCGGGCTTGATCTCAGGCTGTTCCTCGGCCTGTGGCTCGTGCTCTGCCTCGTTCATCCCCATCTCCCCGCCCCCCGATGGCTCGCCGA
>DASUAK010000009.1:0-15821 GCA_035763845.1 bacterium
GACCTCGTCATCGAGGCGGTGATCGAGAAGATGGAGATGAAGAAGGAGGTCTTCCGGGAGCTGGACCGCCTCTGCCCCCCGCGCACGGTCATCGCCAGCAACACGTCCTCGCTGAGCATCACCGAGATGGCCTCGGTGACCAAACGCCCCGGCCAGGTGCTGGGGATGCACTTCTTCAACCCCGTCCCGGTGATGAAGCTCGTCGAGCTCATCCGCGGACTGGAAACGTCCGACGCGACGATGACCCTGGGCCGCGCCTTCGCCGAGTCCGTCGGCAAGACGGTGGTGGTCTGCAAGGACAGCCCCGGCTTCATCGTCAACCTGCTGCTGGTGCCCTACCTGCTCGACGCGGTACGCGCCCTCGAGCTCGGCATCGCCACGAAGGAGGACATCGACACCGCGGTGCACCTCGGCCTGGCCCATCCGATGGGTCCGCTGACCCTGCTCGACTACGTGGGGATCGACACGACGTATTACATTGCCGAGGCGATGTTCGACGAGTTCAAGGACACGCGCTACGCCGCGCCGCCCCTGATGAGGAAGATGGTCCTGGCCGGCCTCCACGGCCGCAAGACCGGCCGGGGATTCTACGAGTACAAACAATAGGCCGCGCCAGCGTCGGGCGGGCACGAAGCGGACGCCTTCCATTCCACGCGGACGAGTCAACGACACTCACACACGGTCACGCTCCCGCGCTACCGTGGTGTCGATGCCGCGCAGCATCCCGCGGGCCTTCCGCATCGGCGCCCCAGGGCGCGGCGGACCGCCAACGGGATGACGACCTGGTACCCGGTCAAGACTCAGGAGGAGTCCATCGGGGCCATCCGCGGCTCAACTCTCTGCGGTCCGGCGGGTGTCCAGCGGTAGATGTGGCTGGTGAGCGGAAGCGACGAAGGGCCGCGAGCCTGTTCCGCTTCTGCGGCGAGTGCGGCCAGCGTTTCGCCCGGGCGGACCAGCAGTGTGTGCTCGTGCGGGATGGCCAGGACGGGATCGCTGATGCCCGATGGGATGAGGAGGTCGGCCACCAGCAGCCGGGCGGCGTCGAAGCCGTCGAGCGCGATGTAGTCTCGTCGAGGGCCTTCGATCTCCATGAGCAGGTGTTCCGTCTTGGCCCGCATGTTCGTCAGGGCGAGGGCATGCAGGGCGGGAAGGTCGGCCTTCCAGGACCGCAGCATACCCTCGGTCACGTAGGTCATCTGGAACTGCCCCTCGATGGCGTAGGCCAGGATGACCTCCCCGTCAAAGGGCGCGCGCACCACCCGGTTCTCAGGCCGGTAGCCGCTCGAGGGCGGCATCCGGTCGGTCCGCTTGAGGATGGGCAGGATGCGGTCCTGCACGAGCGGGAGCGGGGGGATCCGCGCGGGCGGCACGGAGGCGCGCAGCGTGTCGGCGATGGCCGCGGCGCCGGCGCCCCGGCCGGTCAGGAAGGGGCGGATGAGAGACAGCGTCACGGGGTGGCCGGCAACCGCCGCGGTGAGCCCGGCCGGCGTGGTGCCCGTGATCCTGAGGTCCGGCACGGCCTCCAGGCCAGTCTGGATCGACGCCCGAAAGCGCCGGAAGCCGCCGACAACGGCAACGGCCGCGGCAAGCAGCCCCGCGGCCGCCAGAGCGAGCAGGATGGCTCCGCTAGCGGGCACGCGCCCGGCGGGACCGCGTCGAGCGGTTTGCCTTTGCCCGGGCGGGCCGCTGCTGCAGCACCGTCCCGGCGGGGGCGAATCCCAGGATGTCTTCCAGCGTCCCTTTCCGCTCCCGCGGCGGCAGCAGCACCGCTTCGACCTCCTGGCCGACGCGCACGGCGCCCGCTTCCACGTGCAGGAGCCGCGTCACGAGGCCGCCGTCGGTGCCGTCGATCCGTACGTAGGCGGCGACCTCCGGCTTCGCCAGGCGGCGGCCCTCACGGTCCAGATGGACGACGGTGAACGTATGGACGCGGCCGCGCGGGGCGACCTCCAGCCACGTGCCTTCCAGATCGGCGAAGCACTCCTCACAGTACAGCCGCGGGGGGAGATAGGTGATGCCGTCCGCCGCGCACCGCGTGGCGGCCAGCACTCCCTTCCGCTTCAGCGTTTCGAAGAAACGGGCGCCGGCGGCCCCGAGCGTGTAGCGGAACCGCACCGGCATCGTTCCCTGCAGACTGCGGGCGTCGGTCTCGTGCGGCATCAGGCCCTCCGCTTCCGGCCCTTGATCGGGGTGAAGTAGAGGATGTCGGTGATGGCGCCCTCCCGGCGGCGCACGGGCTTCCACACCGCCCGCACCGGCATGCCTACCTGAACCTCCCGGCGGACCGCCTCCACGGAGCGGCCGGTCACGCCGCCGATGAGGTGCAGGAAGCCGCCGCGCGGCGAGGTACCGTCGATCTCGACGACGGCGGGGATCTGCGGCGTGCGCAGCGGCTTCATGTCCCAGGTGACGTAGCACACCGAGAAGGTGTTGATCGTCCCGGTGGGGGGCAGCTCGACCCACTCGTCCATCGGCTTGAAGTCGAGCTCGCAGAACGCCCGTGGGGGCGTCACCACCCGGCCGCACTCGCGGCAGCGCACGCCGTAGATCTTCCCGTCCTTCAGGCCGTTCAGGAAGCGGCTGATCGCTTCGCCGGCGTCCCAGCGATAGGCCAGATCGGGCTCCCAGGAGACGGCGGGGATCTTCTCGTGGAACTCGACGTCGGTGAGGCCGTGTCCCCGGAGGGCCGCCCGGGGCGGGGCGTCGATCTTGCGCTGCGCGGTGGGGCGGCGCCCGCCGGCGGGCGTCTGCTTCGCGGTTCGCGCCATCACACTCTCCTCGTCGAGAGCATCACTGGGTGCCCAGCACCGCGACCGTGCCGATCTGCATCAGGTCGCCCCAGGCCTGGGCCACTCCGCGCTCGGGGGTCCCCGGCACCTGACGCGCGCCGGCCTCTCCCCGCAGCTGCCAGAACAGCTCGCACAGCTTCATCACCCCGGCCGCCGCGATGGGGTTGCCCACACCCATCAGGCCGCCCGACGGGCAGACGGGCAGGGGGCCGTTCCGCTCGAAGCGCCCGTGGGCCAGATCCTCCGGGGCCTTGCCCTTGGCGGCCAGCTGCAGCCCTTCCAGATGGTGCAGCTCCTTGTAGGCGAACGGGTCGTACGGCTCCGCGATGTGGATCTGCTTCGCCGGCTCGGTGACGCCGGCCATCTCGTACGCCATCTTCGCCGCGACTTCCACGTAGCGGGGGTAGGCGAGGTCGCGGTTCCCCCAGTACGAGGTGTCGAGGGCCCAGCCCACGCCCTGGACCCAGACCGGTTTGTCGGTCAGGCGGCGGGCCAATTGCTCGCTGGCCAGGACGATGGCCGCCGCGCCGTCGCTGACGGGACTGACCATCAGCCGGTGCACCGGCCAGGCGACCACCTCGGAGGCCAGCACGTCCTTGACGGTGAGCGCGGCCGACACCTGGGCCGCGGGGTGATCGAGGGCGTTGCGCTTGTTCTTGACGGAGACGAGCGCGATGTCCTCGTTGCGGATGCCGTAGGTGGACATGTAGCGGTGCTGCTCGAGCGAGAAGATCCACAGCAGGTTCGGCCCGAGCGGCCGCTCGATGATGTGGTCGAAGATCGTGATGAACGCCCCCTGCGGGTGCGGCTGACAGGAGCTCATCTTCTCCTCGCCGACCACCAGCACCAGGTCGAACAGGCCGGAGGCGACCAGCGTCCAGCCGCTGATGATGCTGAAGACGCCGGAGCCGCCGCCCACGTACGCGCGCATGTACGGCTTGCGCACGCCGCCTGCGCCGTCCAGGAGCCAGTCGCCCTTCATGTGGACGCCGTCGAAGGCATCCGGGGCGGTAGCCATCACCACCCCCTGGATGTCCCTGCGCTTCACCCCCGCGCTCTCCAGCGCCTGGGAGGCGGCGTAGTAGGACAGCTCCTTACCGGTGTCGAGCGCCCGGCGCACGAACTGGCTCATCCCGGCGCCGACGACGGCGACGCGGCGATGGGGTCTGCGCTTCATGCGACCCTCCGTCATGCGGCACCCAGCACGAGCGCGCCGCCGGTCTGCGTGGGGATGCCCCGCCAGGAGACGACCAGTCCGGTGGCGGCGCCGCGCACCTGGTGGCGGCCCGCTTCGCCGCGGATCTGGCGCACGGCTTCGGCCGTCCGGTACAGCGCCGAGGTGTCGAAGCAGTAGCCCATCCCCAGGCTTCCGCCCGACGGGTTGACCGGCAGGCTGCCGACCCGGGCCGTCTCCCCGGCCAGCGTCATCCGCCCGGCCTGACCGCGCTGGGCGAGCCCCGCGGCCTCGAGGTGCTGCAGCTCCTTGTACGCGTAGGTGTCGTCCAGCTCGGCGAAGCGGATCTCCTCCGCCGGACGCGTGATGCCGGCCATCTTGTAGGCCATCTCGCAGGCCAATCGCGCGTACACCGCCTCGCCCCAGGAGCGGGAGCCGAGCCACGGCGTGTCCGAGATCCAGCCGATGCCGCGGATCCAAGCCGGCCGCGGCGCTCGTTTCGCCGCGCTCTCGGACGCCAGGACGATGACCACGGCGCCGTCCGCGTACGGGCTGATCTCCAATTCCCGGAGAGGCTCGCTGACCGGAGGCGACGCCATCACGTCGTCTGTCCCGAGCGTCGCTCCGAACGCGGCAACGGTGTTGCTCAGGGCGTTGCGGCGGTTCTTCACCGCGACCTCGGCCACCGCACCCTCGGTGGTGTCGCTGTCCTGGAGGAAGCGCGCCATCTCCAGCCCGGCGATGTAGTGCGGGTTCAGGCGCAGCGGCCGCTCGAAGACGGGATCGAGCGCCATCTCGAGGATCTCGCCGTGGCGGAGGATGTTGCTGGACTTGCAGTGCGACTCCACCGCCACCAGGTCGGCGATGCCCGTGCGGATGAGCATGAAGGCGGTGGCCAGCCCCTGGATCCCGTCCCCGGCGATCGTCTGCACCGGCCGGAGCACGGCCCCCAGCTGATCCGGGGTGTATTCGTCGGTGATGCTGGTCCCCTCGTGGAAGTCCTCGCAGACGCTGATGAAGCTGTCGATCTCGCGGTGGCCGGCGCCGGCGTCGGCATAAGCCCGGCTGGCCGCGGCGAAGGTCATCTCCCGGTAGGACTGGTCGGGGGACAGGGCGCGCGGCGGGGTGAACCCGACGCCCACGATGGCTACGCGGTCGCTCATCCGTCCGGACTCCTCGGGGAACTCTGGGCCCTGCGGGCTGGAACGCTCCTCTGATGTGGTTACACCGCGCCGGATGCGTCTCCTCCCGCCGGGCACGGAGGGAGGCCGCGCCCCCGGGCCAGAATGTACACGAAGGTGGACTTCGCTCTGGCCGATGAACACCGCGTCGTGCAGGCTGCGGCGGCGGATTTCGCCGCGCGCGAGATTGCGCCGTTGGCCGCCGAGCTCGACCATTCCGGCGCGTTCCCGCGGGAGCTGATCCGCAAGGCCGCGGACGCCGGTCTGCTCGGCATGACCGTCCCCGAAGCGTACGGCGGCGCGGGGCTGGACGCCGTGTCCTACGTCGTCGCCCAGGAAGAGCTGGCGCGGGCTTCCGCGGGCGTCCAGACCATCATCACGGTCAACAACTCGCTCGTCTGCGATCCCATCGTGCACTTCGGAAGCGAGGCGCAGCGGAAGAGGTACCTGCCGGCCCTGGCCTCGGGCCGCTCCCTGGGATGCTACTGCCTGACCGAGCCCTCCAGCGGGTCGGATGCGATGTCGCTGCGGACGGGCGCCCGCCTGGAGGGGGAAAGCTGGATCCTCAACGGCACCAAGGCGTTCGTCACCAACGCCGTCGAGGCCGATGTCTGCCTGGTGTACGCGCGCAGCGGGCCCGAGCCGGGCGCCAAGGGCGTCTCGGCGTTCATCGTCGAGAAGTCGTTCCCCGGCGTCCGCGTGGGAAAGGTGGAGAAGAAGCTCGGCATCAAGTGCTCCTCGACGGCGGAGATCATCCTCGAGAACGCGCGGGTGCCGAAGGAGAACGTGCTCGGCGAGATCGGGCAGGGCGGCCGGATCGCGCTCGGGACGCTCGACGGGGGCCGGCTCGGTATCGCCGCCCAGGCCGTGGGCATCGCCCGCGCGTCGCTTGACGCCTCGCGCGCATATGCCCGGGAGCGCAGGCAGTTCGGGCGGGTCATCGGGGAGTTCCAGGCCGTGCAGTGGATGCTGGCCGACATGGCCACGCGCATCGAGGCCGCGCGACTGCTGATGTACCGTGCAGCCTGGCTGCGCAGCCAGGACCGCCCGCACGCCCGGGAGGCCTCGATGGCCAAGCTCTTCGCCTCCGAAACGGCGATGTGGGCCTCGCACAAGGCAGTCCAGATCCACGGCGGCTACGGCTACATCCAGGAGTATCCGGCCGAGCGCTACTTCCGGGACGCGAAGATCACCGAGATCTACGAAGGCACGTCCGAGGTCCAGCGGATCATCATCGGGCGGAGCGTCGTTGGACCGCGGTCCTGAGGAGAAGCGAGACCAGGAGGTCACGTGAACACGATCGTGTGTCTGAAGCAGGTGGTCGATCCCGAGCTTCCGCAGTGGGACTTCGCGATCGATCCGGCCACCAAGCGGCAGGTCCGCACCGGCAAACCGCTGGTCATCTCCACCTACGACGAGAACGCCCTCGAGCTGGCCCTGCAGCTGAAGGACAAGGCCGGGGGAAAGGTGACCGCGCTGACGATCGGGCCTGCCGGCGAGGTGAAGGACGCCATCAGGCTCGCCCTGGCGATGGGGGCCGACGAGGCCGTGGTGGTGGACGATGCGACCGCGCCGGTGCTGCTCGGCGCCGACAAGGCGGCGATCCTCGCCGCGGCGGTCAAGCGCATCGGGACCTACGACCTGGTGCTCACCGGCTGCGAGTCCGCGGACTGGGTGGAGCGCTCCGTGGCGCCGTTCCTCGCCGAGGCCCTCGGGGCCGCCTGCGTCACCTTCGTCACAAAGCTCGATCCCGGGCAGGGGTCGGTGACGGCGCGGCGCACCTCGGAGGAGGGCTTCCACGTCATCGAGGCGCGCCTGCCCGCGGTCATGTCGGTGACGAGCGACGAGTCGATCCGGCCGCGGCTGCCCAAGGTCAAGGACATCATGGGCGCGATGCGCAAGCCGGTGCAGAACTGGGTCCGCTCCGATGTGGCGGCGGAGGCGGTATCCTCTCCGGTGGAGGTGCGCGAGGTGAGCGTCCCCCAGCGCACGACGAAGTGCGAGTTCCTGGACGGGGAGCCCGCCCAGCAGGCGCAGGCCCTGATCGAGAAGCTGCAGTCGCTCAAGCTCATCTGAGGAGAGAGGCATGCCCGGCATCCTGGTGGTCGCATCGGCACTCGAGGGGACGCTCGGACGCTCCGCGCTGGAGCTGGTCGGAGGGGCGCGCACCCTGGCCGGCCCGCTCGGGTCGAAGGTCTCGGCGGCGCTCGTGGGGAGCGGTAAAGCGCTGGCCGGCGGTCCCGAAACGCTGCACCGGCACGGCGTGGAGACGGTATACCGGTGCGATCAGCAGGCACTCACCGCCGGGCAGAGTGACGCCGCCCTCGCGGCGGTCGATGCCGTCGTCAAGGCGGCGCAGCCCGACGTCGTCCTGGTCGGAGCCGATACCGTTGGAAGAGAGGTCGCGCCCCGCCTGGCGTACCGGTTGATGGCGGCCCTGGCGACCGAGGTGATGAGTCTGGCCGCAGAAGGGCAGACGATCCTCGTCCGCCGGCAGGTGTACGGCGGGCGCGCCATCGCGACGCTGGCGATCACCTCACGACCCGCGGTGATCTCTGTGAAGCCGCGGACGCTCGACGCGCCGGAGCCCGCCCCCGTGCCGGGCAGGGTGGAGGACGTCGCGGTGAGCATCGACCCCGCCGCGCTGCCGACCCGGGTCAAAGAAGTGCAGAGTCAGAAGGCCGAGGTCGGGCTGGATGATGCGCAGGTCGTCGTGGGGGGCGGGCGCGGGGTGGGCGGTCCCGACGGGTTCAAGCTGCTGGCCCAGCTGGCCGCCTCGCTCGGCGGGGCCGTGGGCTCGTCCCGGCCGCCGGCCGACGAGGGATGGGTGCCGATCACCTGGCAGATCGGGCAGACCGGCAAGTCCATCCGCCCCAACCTCTACATCGCGGTCGGCATCTCCGGCGCGGCCCAGCACGTGGCCGGCGTGTCCGGCTCCCGCACCATCGTTGCCATCAACAAGGACCCCGAGGCGCCGATCTTCTCGCTGGCCCACCTCGGCCTGGTGGGCGACTACAAGCAGATCGTCCCCGCCCTCATCGAGCGGATCAACGCGGCGAAGGGCGCGTAGCGGATGGACCTCACGCTGCTGCGCGGGCTCGCCGTCCTGGCTCTGTTCGTCCTGGCGGCAGCTCTCGCCTCGCGCAAGGTGATCCGCGTCTACCGGCTCATCCGGCTGGGGAGCGGGCCGGTCCCGCTCGCGCCGGTCGCCCACCGCCTGCGGCATCTGCTCACTCAGGTGGTGGGCCACGCCAAGGTCTTCCGCCGGTTCACCTCGGGGCTGCTGCACCTGTTCATCTTCTGGGGCTTCGTCGTGCTGCTCACCACCATCGTGCAGGCCTTCGGCGAGGCCTTCGTCCCCGGCTGGACGCTGCCGTGGATCGGCCGGGCGGGCTGGTTCGTCTTCACGCAGGACCTGTTCATCGCGCTGGTGCTGGCCGGCATCGTGATGGCGATGTACCTGCGGCTGGTCGTGCGGCCGTGGCGGCTGCGCACCCAGGACCAGTTCGGCGCCTACCTCATCCTGGGACTCATCACCGGCATCATGGTCAGCCTGCTGCTGTCGCGCGGGGCCGGCATCGCCCTCGGTCACGGGGAGTGGGCCGGGGGCGCCGTGCTGTCGCGCGCCGTGGCCGGGCGGCTGGGCGGCCTGGGATCGGGGACGCTGCGCGGCATCTTCGAGGTCTCGTGGTGGGCGCACCTGGGGATCATCCTCTACTTCCTGACCTGGATCCCCGAGGGCAAGCACCTGCACCTGCTGACGCTCGTGCCGAACGTCTACGCGCAGAGGTCCCGGCCGCGCGGCGCGCTGGCCCCCATCGAGATCGAGACGGCCGGGCGGCTCGGCGCCTCCCGCGCCGAGCACTTCACGTGGAAGGACAACCTCGATCTCTTCGCCTGCATGGAGTGCGGGCGGTGCACCGAAGTGTGCCCCGCCAACAACACCGGGAAGGAGCTCGATCCCCGGCGGCTGCATACTGACATGCGGAAGCAGCTCACCGCGGTGGGCGCACAGCTCCTGGGGGGAGTTCCGGCCGACCAGATCGAGCGGCCGGCCCTCGTCGGCGAGGTCTTCTCCGAGGCTTTCCTCTGGCAGTGCCTGTCCTGCGGGGCCTGCGTGGAGGAGTGCCCCGCGGACAACGACCACATCGATAAGATCGTGGAGATGCGCCGGCACCTCGTCATGGAGGAGGCGCGATTGCCCGAGCAGATGGAGCAGGCCCTGCGCAGCCTGGAGACCCGCGGCCATCCCTTCCGGGGCACGGGGGTGACGCGCACGAGCTGGACGGCCGGCGTGGAGATCAAGCGGCTCGATCAGGGCGCCTCCGCCGAGTGGCTCCTCTGGGTGGGCTGTGCGGCCGCGCTGAACGAGCGCAACCACGCTTCCCTGCGCGCCCTGGTCGGGCTGCTGCGGACGGCGGGGCTCGACGTCGGCATCCTCGGGGAAGAGGAGACCTGTACGGGGGACCCCGCCCGGCGGATGGGCAACGAGTACCTGTTCCAGACGTTCGCCCGGCAGAACATCGAGACGATGGCGCGCCGGGGGGTAGCTCGCATCGTCACGGTGTGCCCGCACTGCTACAATACGTTCAAGAACGAGTACCCGGCGTTCGGCGGCGCGTACGAGGTGTGGCATCACACGCAGCTGCTGGCGCGCCTGCTGGACGAGGGCGCTCTGCGTCCGACCGGCGCGGTGGCGCAGACGATCACCTTCCACGATCCGTGCTACCTCGGCCGGCACAACGGGGAGTACGAAGCTCCCCGCCGGGTGCTGGACGCGATCCCCGGCGCCGCCCGGGTCGAGATGGAGCGCTGCCGGGAGCAGGGATTCTGCTGCGGGGCCGGGGGCGGGCTGTACTGGCACGAGGACCGCACCGGCGGGCGGGTCAGCCACGCGCGGACGAAGCACGTGGCCGCCACGGGCGCGCAGATCGTGGCCACGGCCTGCCCGTTCTGCACGTTGATGCTCGACGACGCCGCGGCGGCGACGGACGCGGCGGCCAAGCCGGTGGATGTCGCCGAGCTGCTCGCCCGTACCACGACCGGAGCGTGAGACCGTGAGCGATCACCAGCAGCCCAAGGAGCGCCGGGAGCGCTTCAGCACCATCTCCGACCTCGAGATCGACCCGCTGTACGGGCCGGCCGACGTCGCCGGGCTGGACTACACGCGCGACCTCGGCGACCCGGGGCAGTACCCCTACACGCGCGGGATCCACCCCACGATGTACCGGAGCCGCCTGTGGACGATGCGGCAGTTCGCCGGGTTCGGCTCCGCCGAGGACAGCAACCGCCGCTTCCACTACCTCCTGGAGCACGGCACCACGGGCCTCTCCGTGGCGTTCGACATGCCCACGCTGATGGGCTACGACTCGGACCACGCGCGCTCCCTGGGCGAGGTCGGGCGCGAGGGCGTGGCCGTGGACACCGTGGAGGACGTGAAGGTCCTCTTCGCCGGCGTGCCGCTGGACCGGGTCACGACCTCGATGACGATCAACGCCCCGGCGAACGTGCTGCTGGCGATGTACGTTGTCGCCGCGGAGGAGGCGGGCTTCCGGCGCGGGGACCTGGGCGGCACGACGCAGACCGACATGCTGAAGGAGTTCATCGCCCAGAAGGAGTGGATCGTCCCGCCGGCTCCGAGCATGCGCTTCATCCAGGACATGCTCGTGTTCGGGACGCGCGAGCTGCCCCGCTGGAACGTCATCAGCATCAGCGGCTACCACATCCGGGAGGCCGGGGCCACCGCTTCCCAGGAGCTGGCCTTCACCCTGGCCGACGGCATCGCCTACGTGCAGGCGGGGATCGAGGCCGGGATGGACGTGGACGCCTTCGCGCCGCGCCTGTCCTTCTTCTTCGACTGCCACAACGACTTCTTCGAGGAGATCGCCAAGTTCCGGGCGGCCCGGCGGATGTGGGCGCGCATCATGCGCGAGCGCTTCGGGGCGAAGGAGCCGCGGTCGTGGTGGCTGCGCTTCCACACCCAGACGGCGGGCGTGTCGCTAACCGCGCAGCAGCCGATGAGCAACGTCGTGCGCGTCGCGGTCCAGGCCCTCGCCGCGGTGCTGGGCGGCACCCAGTCGCTGCACACGAACTCGATGGACGAGACCTACGCCCTCCCCACCGAGGAAGCGGTGCGCGTCGCCCTGCGCACGCAGCAGATCATCGCCCACGAGAGCGGGGTGGTGAACACCCCCGATCCCCTGGGCGGCGCCTACTTCGTGGAGGCGCTGACCGACCGCATGGAGGCGGAGGCCGGAGCGTACATCAAGAAGATCGACGAGCTCGGCGGGATGGTCCGGGCGGTCGAGCTGGGCTTCCCCCAGCGGGAGATCGCTGAGGCCAGCTTCCGTTTCCAGCAGGCGGTGGAGCGGAAGGAGAAGGTCATCGTCGGCGTCAACGAGTTCGTGGTGCCGGAGGAGGCCCCGATCTCGACCCTGCGCATCGACCCCGAGGTGGAGCGTTCGCAGATCGCCCGGGTGCGCCGGGTGCGCGCGGAGCGGGACGAGGGCCGGGCCGGGCGCGCGCTGGACGCCCTGAAGCGCGCCGTCGAGTCGAAGGACAATACGATGTATCCGATCGTGGAGGCGGTGCGCGCGCGGGTCAGCCTGGGCGAGATCTGCGACGTGTACCGCGCGGTGTACGGCGAGTACCGGGAGCCGGCGATCATCTGATGGACGGCGCGCGGATCCGCATCGTGATGGCCAAGCCCGGGCTGGACGGCCACGACCGGGGCGCGAAGGTGGTGGCGCGCGCCCTGCGCGACGCCGGCTTCGAAGTGATCTACACCGGGCTCCATCAGACCCCGGAGATGGTCGTCACCGCCGCGGTCCAGGAGGACGCGGACGCGGTCGGCCTCTCCATCCTCTCCGGGGCGCACATGACGCTCTTCCCCCGCGTCGTCCAGCTGCTGCGCGAGAAGGGCGCCGGCGACGTCGTCGTCTTCGGCGGGGGGATCATCCCCGAGGAGGACGTCGCCCCCTTGAAGGCCGCGGGCGTGGCCGAGGTCTTCACGCCGGGGACGTCGCTGGAGACGATCGTGCGCTGGGTCCGCGACCACGTCCGGCCGCGCGGCGTCCGGGCGTAGCGCCTCGCATGCGCGCGGGACCCCTCGGGCCGGGCGAGCCCGTCCTCCTCATCGACCGCAAGGACCGCCGCTACCTGATCACCCTGAAGACCGGCGGGACCAGCGACCTCCGCGGGGGCAAGCTGGCCCACGACCCGATCATCGGCACCGCCGAAGGCCGCTACGTCGCCAGCACGCGCGGGGAGAAGTTCCTCATGGTGCGCCCGACGCTGGCGGACTTCGTCCTCGAGATGCCGCGCGGGGCGCAGGTGATCTATCCCAAGGACCTCAGCGTCATCCTGCTCGCGGCCGACATCTATCCCGGCGCGGCCGTCCTCGAGGCCGGCACCGGCTCGGGCGCGCTGACCATGACGCTGCTCCGTGCCGTCGGGCCGTCCGGGCGAGTCTACTCCTACGAGATCCGTGAAGACTTCGCCCGGACGGCCCGACAGAACATCGAACGGTATGTCGGCCTCACCGAGCATCTGGTGATGCGGCGGCAGGACGTGTACGAGGCCGTCCCCGACCGTCCCCTGGACAGGATCGTGCTGGACGTTCCCGAGCCCTGGCGCGTCGTGGACCACGCCGCGGGGGCGCTGCGGGACGGGGGCATCCTGCTGTGCTATCTGCCCACCGTGCCCCAGAGCGTGCAGCTGGTCGCCGCCCTGCGGCGCTCGGGCGTGTTCGGGTTGATCGAGACGACGGAAACGCTGCTGCGGCCCTGGAACATCGAAGGGCAGAGCGTGCGCCCCGCCCACCGCATGGTGGCGCACACCGCCTTCATCACCACCGCCCGCCGGATCTCGGAACCCGTGGCGGCCGAGGTCCGGGAGTCAGCGCATCCCGCCGATGAGCGGGATGACGATGAGGGCGACGATCCCGAGCAGGATGGCTAGCGGAAGGCCGATCCGGACGTAATCCTTCATCCGGTAGCCTCCCGGGCCCATGACGAGGAGGTTGACCGGGTTGCTGATCGGCGTGAACGTGGTGCCCGCCGCCGCGATGACCGCCATCATGAAGGCGTGGGGGCTGCCGCCCGTGGCCCGGGCGATCTGCAGGGCCAGCGGAGCCAGCAGCACGGTGGCGGCCACCGAGGGCATCACCTGGTTGGCGACGATGCCGATGGCCAGCAGCGCGGCCAGCGCCCTGAACGGAGTGGTCCCCGCCGCGCCCAGGATCCCTGAGACGATCTGCTGCGCCGCGCCCGTGACGCTCAAGGCTGCGCTGAGGGGGAGCATGGCGCCGATGAAGACGAGCACGCGCCACTCGACGAACCGGTAGATCTCCTCCCCGGTCACGCACCCCGTCGCGACGACGAGCGCCGCGGCGGCCAGGGCGGCCAGGGCGATCTCGACCCCCGCGGTGCTGAGGATGATCATCAGCAGCACCGCTCCCAGCGCCCAGGCGGCCTTGTCGGTGCGCAGCGGCTCCGACTCTTCCGGCTCGAGGACGAGGAAGTCGGGATCCCTGGCCAGCAGGCGGATCCGGTCCCGGGGGCCCTGCACGAGCAGGGCGTCGCCCAGCGCGACGGGCAGGTCGACCAGCCGCGTCCGGATGGGCCGGCCTTCCCGCCAGACGGCCAGCACGGTCAGGCCGTACTTCTCCCTGAAGTCCACGTCCCGCAGCGTCTTCCCGAACAGCGCGCTGCGCGGGGCGAGGATCACCTCCACGACCCTCACCGCGGCCGACTCCAGCGCTCCGGGGTCGATCGCGTCCTTCTCATGGATCTCCGCGCCGTCCAGCAGCGGGGACTGCCGCAGCTCGTCCAGGCGCCCCTGCACGAGGAGGCGGTCGCCCCCGGAGAGCCGTTCGGTGGGCGCGGGGGCCACGAGGCGGCGGCGCGGGCGCCCGATGCTGAGGACGGTCAAACCCCCGGCGCCCAGCGCCGACTCCGCCAGCGTCTTCCCCGCGAGCGGAGACTTGCGCGAGATGTGGATCTCGAAGATGCGCTCACGCAGGCGGTAGATGTCCATCAGCGCCGTGCGCGTGGAGGACTCCGGCGGGATGATCGCGGGGAGCCAGTGGCGGCCGACCAGCGCCATGAACGACAGCCCCGCGATGAGGAAGGCGACGCCGATCGGCGAGACCTCGAAGAACCCGAAAGGCTGGAGGCCCATCGCGTCCAGCGTGGAGGCCGCGATCAGGTTGGTCGGGGCGGCGATCAGGGTGAGGCTGCCGCCCAGACGCGTGCCCAGCGCCAGGGGCAGCAGCAGCTTCGAGGGGCTGATCCGCGCCTCGCGCGCGGCGGCCATCGCCGCCGGGAGCAGCACGGCCATCGCCCCCATGCTGTTCATGACACCCGAGAGGAGGCCCCCCACGCCCCCGAAGATGAGGATCAGGAGGGCTTCGTTCGACCCCGAGAGGCGCAGGATGCGCCGCCCGATGGCCCGCGCGATGCCGGTCGACTCCAGACCGGCGCTGACGACGTAGACCGCGCCGACCGCGACCAGCACCGGCGAGCCGAAGCCGCCGAAGGCGGCGCGCGGATCCAGGATGTTGAAGGCGAGGAGGGCGAGGAGCACGAGGAGGGCGATGGCGTCGGGCCGCCACCGACCCGTGGCGAACGCCACGACCGCGGCAAGGAGGATGCCGAGGGTCAGGTATCCGCCGGGGGTCACGTCAGGGGATCAGGCCCGCTCGACGGCAACCGCCACCGCCTCTCCGCCGGCGAGGCAGATCGAGGCGATCCCCCGCGCCGCCTCATGCCGCCGCATCGCGTAGAGCAGCGTGGTGAGGATGCGGGCGCCGCTGGCGCCGATCGGGTGGCCGAGCGCCACCGCGCCGCCCTGCACGTTCACGCGGTCGAATTTCACGCCCAGGTCCCGGCAGACGCCGATGACGACCGCGGCGAAGGCTTCGTTGACTTCGAGCAGCTCGACCTCATCCAGGCTCCAGCCGACCTTCTCCAGCAGAGCGCGGGTGGCGTGGGCCGGCGCGATCGTGAACCACTCCGGGGCCATCGCCGCCCCGGCCTGCCCGATGATTCGCGCCATCGGGGCCAGCCCCTTCGCCTTCGCAAGCTCGGACGCCGCGACGACGACGGCGGCCGCCCCGTCGCTGATGCCGCTCGCGTTCGCCGCCGTGACGGTGCCGCCTTCCTCGAAGACAGGCCGCAGGGTGGGGATCTTCTCGAAGTTCACGCGCCGCGGCTCCTCGTCTTCGGCCACCGCGGACGGCTCGCCCCTGGCCTGGGGAAGCTCCACCGGCACGATCTCCTCCGCGAAGGCGCCGGCGTCCATCGAGGCGATGGCCCGCTTGTAGCTCAGCGCGGCGAACTCGTCCTGCTCCCGGCGGGAGATGCGGTACTCGCGGGCGAGGATCTCCGCGCAGTTTCCCATGTGGATGTGCTGGTAGGCGTCGGTGAGCCCGTCGCGCAGGATGGAATCTACGACCGTCCCGTCGCCGAGGCGGTAGCCCGAGCGCGCCTTCTCCAGCACGTAGGGCGCGGCGCTCATGTTCTCCATCCCGCCTGCCACCACGATGTCGGCGTCGCCCGCGGCGATGGCCTGCTGCGCCAGCATGACCGCCTTGAGGCCCGAACCGCAGACCTTATTGACCGTCAGGGCAGCGACGTGGTCGGAGAGGCCACCGCGAAGGGCAGCCTGCCGCGCCGG
>DASUAK010000010.1:0-13071 GCA_035763845.1 bacterium
GTCGGCTCGTCGGCGATGAGGATGGAGGGGTTGCAGGACAGCGCCATGCCGATCATCACGCGCTGGCGCATCCCGCCGCTGAACTGGTGCGGGTAGTCGCGCACGCGCTCGCGGGCCAGCGGGATCTTCACCTTCTCCAGCATCTCCACGGCCCGGTCCCAGGCGTCCCTCTTGCTCAGCCCCTGGTGCAGCATCACGGCCTCGGCGATCTGCTCGCCGATGGTGAGCACGGGGTTGAGGGAGGTCATCGGCTCCTGGAAGATCATCGCGATGCGGTTGCCGCGGATCTTCCGCATCTCCTCCTCGGGGAGCTTCAATAAGTTGGTCCCCTGGAAGAGGATGTCGCCCTCGACGACCTTGCCGGGCGGGGTCGGGATCAAGCGCATCACGGAGAGCGCGTGCACGCTCTTCCCGCACCCGGACTCGCCCACGATGCCCAGGGTTTCGCCCCGGTGCAGCTCGTAGGTGAGGCCGTCGACGGCCTTCACCACCCCTTCGTCGGTGTAGAAATACGTCTTCAGGTTGTGGACGGACAACAGCGTCTCTTCGGCCATGCCTTCACCTCACCTCAGCTCTGGACCATCCTGTACTTCGGTTGCCTGTCCCCGGTCCCTCCGTCACTGGTCCGCCCAGGCCCACTCCCAGGCGTTCCAGGGGATGTAGAAGGTGCCCAGCCCCGTCGGACGGATGTTCCGGATGGCCTTCATGTTCGTGGTCAGGCTCAGCCGGAAGTACAGGGGCAGGCTGGGCAGCTCTTCGGCGAAGATCTCCTGCTGCCGGCGGAACAGGGCCACCCGGCGGCTCTCGTCCAGCTCGGCGCTGAGCTCCTGCCAGAGCCGGTCGTTCTCGGCGTGGCGCCAGCCGGTGCGGTTGTTCCCCTGCCAGGAGTTCGCCTCGGACGGGATCTGGCTGCTGTGGAAGCGGTCGATCTCGTTCAGCTCGGGGCTGAACAGGCTCGCGTACATGGCCAGGTGCGGGTACTGGCGGCGCGAGACCACCGGCCCGAGGAACACCGAGGCCGGCCGGTTGTCGATCCGCAGGTCGATGCCGACCGCCTTGAGCTGCTCCTTCATCACCTGCTCCACCTGCTCGCGCACCGCGTTGCCGGCCGTGGTCATGACGGTGATCTCGAAGCGCTTGCCCGCGGCGTCCCGCAGGACGCCGTCGGGGCCGGGGGTGAAGCCGGCCTCGGCCAGCAGCGCCTTCGCCCGGTTGACGTCGTAGCCGTACTTCCGGATGTTCGGGTGCGCCGCGGGATGGCTCGGCGGGATCCAGGAGTGCGCCACGGGCTGGCGGCCGCCCGAGCAGGAGATCTCGGCCAGCGCCGTGCGGTCCAGGGCGTGCGCCATCGCCTGGCGGACCCGACGGTCCTTCAGCCACTCGTTGTCGAGGTTGAAGTCCAGCCGCTCCCAGGTCATCGCCTCGCGGTAGTGGCCCGTGACCTGCGCGTTGCGGCGCGTCACCTGCTCCATCTGCGTGCAGCCGAAGTTGTTGATCTCCGTCGCGTGCACGTCGCCGCTGATCTGGTTCGCCTGCAGCACCGTGGAGTCGAGGATGAAGCGGAAGACCATCCGCCCGATGGCCGGCTTCCCCAGCGGCCACTTGTCGTACGCTTCCAGGGTGATGTGGCTGCCCGGCACCCACTCCACGAACCGGTACGGCCCGTTCGCCACGGGGGCCCGCCAGTAGGGGTGCCGGTCCAGCGTCTCCGGGCTCTTCAGATAGGCGGCCTGGAGGACGTGCCGCGGGAAGACGGTGTTCCAGCCGAACGGCAGCGCGCCGGCGAACGGCCAGCGTTCGTTCCACTGCACGACGAGCGTGTAGGGGTCGTTCGGGTTCGGCACGGAGATGTTGTCGATCTTGTTCACGATGAAGCGGCTCACCCGCGCCGTGCGCGGGTTGCGCACCATCTGGTAGGTAAAGACGTAGTCCAGGCCGGTCACCGGCCGCCCGTCGTGCCAGGTGAACCCGCGCTTCAGCTTCCAGGTGACCCGCATCTTGTTGCCGGGCAGCAGCACCCAGTCGCCGTCCTTGACGGTGGGCAGCTTCTCCACCATCAGCGGGCTGCGCACCCACTTCTCCGTGAACGGCGCGACGTAGCCCCACAGCGGATTGTGGACCACGCCCGCCACGGCCATGATCGTGAACATCCCGAGCGAGTCCGGCTCCTGGGCGACGCCGATGACGACGGTATCGCGCGACGCGGGTGCGGCGGCCGACGGCGCCGGCATGACCAGGGCGGCGATGCAGGCCGCCAGCAGGACGGCACGGATCCCGGACATCATCTCTGCGACCCCCCTCCCTCTCCCCTGCCTGCCTTCGAGCGTCCTACAGCTTCAGCCGCGGGTCGAGCGCGTCCCGCAGCCCGTCCCCCAGGAAGTTGAAGCTCAGCACCGTGACGAAGATGAACAGCCCCGGGAAGACCGCCAGGTGCGGTGCGTTCCAGATGTACTCCTGGGCGCGCTGCAGCATGTTCCCCCACGATGGCGTGGGTGGGGTGATCCCCAGTCCCAGAAAGCTCAACGCCGACTCTCCCAAGATCGCCCCGCCCACGGCCAGGGTTGCCGCAACGATCACGGGGGCCATGGCGTTGGGCAGCAGGTGCCGGATGATGATGCGCGCCTCGGACACCCCCACCGCCCGGGCCGCATCCACGAACTCCAGCCGGCGCAGGGCCAGGACCTGGGCGCGGACCAGCCGGGCCACCCCGGTCCAGCCGAACGCCGTGAAGATGAGGATGATCCGCGACACCCCGCCGCCCGGGATGATCGCCGAGAGGATCAGGTACAGGGGCAGGGTCGGCACCGAGAGCAGCACGTCCACCAGGCGCATCAAGGCCCCGTCCACCACCCCGCCGTAGAAGCCGCTGACCGCTCCAACCAGCATCCCGATGACGGCCACGTTGACCGCGACGATGTAGCCGACCAGCAGCGAAACCCGGCCCGCGTACATCATCCGGGTCAGCACGTCCCGCCCCAGCTCGTCCGTGCCGAGCCAGTGGGCCGCCCCCGGCGGCGCCCAGCGCGCCCCCAGGGCCATGCGGTCGGCGGCGTAAGGCGCGATCCACGGCGCCAGCAGCGCCATCAGGGTCAGGCCCAGGGCCAGCGTTCCGCCGACGAGGGCCAGGCGGTGCTTGCGGAAACGCCGCCAGGCCACCTGCCAGTACGACTGGCCGCCCGCCGGCCCCGCCGGCACGACTTTCACCCCGTGCAGCACCCCGGCCACGGTCTCACTCATACCGGATCCGCGGGTCCACCAGCGCGTAGGCGACGTCCGCGAGCAGGTTCGCCAGGATCGTCGCCACCGCCAGGAAGAGCAGGACCGCCATCGCCACGGCGTGGTCGTGGCCGAGCACCGCCTGGAACAGCAGCAGCCCCATGCCGGGCCAGGAGAAGATCGTCTCGGTGACCACCGCGCCATCGAGGACGGCCGGGATGCTGAGCGCCAGCAGCGTGATGATCGGGATGAGGGCGTTGCGCAGGGCATGGCGCCGCGTGACCATCGCCTCGGGCAGCCCCTTGCTGCGCGCCGTGCGCACGTAGTCCTGCCGGATCACCTCCAGCATCGCGGAGCGGGAGTAGCGGACCCATGTCGCCGTGCTGGCGAACGCCAGCACGGCTGTGGGAAGCACTAAGTGCCACAACCTGTCGATCAGGGAAGACCACCCCGCCTGAACCCCGGGCGTCATCATCCCCCCCGCTGGAAACACCGGCAGCCAGACCGCGAAGGTCAGAATGGCCAGGATCCCCAGCCAGAACACCGGCATGGCCAGCCCGGCGAAAGACACCAGCGTCGCCAGATAGTCCACGGCGGAGTACTGGTGCAGGGCGGAGTAGATCCCTACCCCCAGGCCCACCGTGAAGGCGATCACGAACGCCCCCGCCAGCAGCTGCAGCGTGTTGCCCAGGCGCTGGCGCATCAGCCGGGTCACCGGCTGCCCGTAGGTCCGCGAAACGCCGAGATCCCCCCGCGCCACGCTGCGCAGCCACTTCACGTACCGCACCTGCACCGGATCGTCCAGGCCGTAGTACCGCCGCAGCGCTGCGATGTCCTCGGGCTCCAGGTCCGGCTGCGTCGCCGCGATGATCTCCACGGGGTCGCCCGGAGTGTACACCAGCACGGTGAACAGCAGCACGGAGAGCCCGGCCAGCACGACGAGGCTCTGCAGCAGCCGCCGTCCGACGTACCGGTGCATCGCCCCGCGCCGTCACTGCTTCAGCCGGGGATCGAGCGCGTCCCGGAGCCCGTCGCCGAAGAAGTTGAAGCACAGCACCGTGAGGAAGATCATCGCCCCCGGCCAGAAGGCCAGCCAGGGCGAGGTCCACATGTAGGACTGGGCGTTCTGCAGCATGTTCCCCCACGACGGGGTCGGCGGCTGGATGCCCACGCCGAAGTAGGAGAGCGCGGCCTCGGTGAGGATAGCCCCGCCCACGTCCAGGGTCGCGGCCACGATGATCGGGGCCATGGCGTTGGGCAGGAGGTGGCGGAAGATGATCCGCGTCTCGCTCGCCCCCAGGGCCCGCGCCGCGTCGCTGTAGTCCAGGTGCTTGAGCTTGAGGATCTCCCCGCGCACGAGGCGCGAGGTCACCGTCCAGCCGAACAATCCGATGATGATGATGATCGCGATCAGCCCGCCGCCGAAGTAGCGCCCCAGCAGGAGCAGCACGCCGAAGACCGGCAGGGTGAGGACGATGTCGGTGAGGCGCATCAGGATGTTGTCCACGACGCCGCCGTAGAACCCCGCCACGACGCCGACCATCGTGCCCAGGGCCACCGCGGAGAACGCCGCGGCGAAGCCGACCAGCAGGGAGACCCGGCCGGCGTAAAGCAGGCGGGTCAGCACGTCGTGGCCCAGGTCGTCCGTCCCCAGGAGGTGGCCGGCCCGGAAGGGGGAGGCGAAGCGGTTCATCAGATCGATCTGCTCGAAGCCGTAGGGCGCGACCCACGGGGCGAAGACGGCCGACGCGATCAGCAGGACGATCACCAGCAGCCCGCCCATGGCCAGGTGGTGCTTGCGGAGGCGCCGCCAGGCGATCTGCCAGTACCCCTCCCCGACCGGCATGGGGGCGGCCGGGGCGAGCGGGGCGAGCGAGACGGCGTTCCGGGCCATCAGGGACCTCCCTTTAGTCGTACCGGATGCGCGGGTCGAGGAGCGCGTATCCGACGTCCGCGACCAGGTTGAAGACCAGGACCAGCACGGCCAGGAACATCAGCACCGCCTGCGCCGCCACGTAGTCCCCGCCGATCACCGAGTCCACGAGCAGCCGGCCCACGCCGGGCCAGGCGAACACCGTCTCCGTGATCGGGGCGCCGGCGAAGAGCCCGGAGATGGACAGGGCGATGATCGTGACCAGCGGGATGAGGGCGTTGCGCAGGGCATGCTTGTTGATCACGGCGCGCTCGCCCAATCCCTTGCTGCGGGCCGTGCGGACGTAGTCCTGCCGGATCACCTCGAGCATGCTCGAGCGCGTGTAGCGCGTGAAGGTAGCCATGGACAGCAGCGCGAGGACGACGCTCGGCAGGACCATGTAGCGCAGCCGGTCGAGGTAGAACGGCAGCCCGTCCGGCACCCCCGGCGTGCTGATCCCGCCCGGGGGCAGCGCCAGCCAGGCCAGCGCCGGCACGGCCGTCCAGGGATGCCACACCGCGAAGAGGTAGATCATCATGATGCCGAACCAGAACACGGGGATGCTGACCCCGAAGAAGGTGAAGGTCGTGGCGGCGTAGTCGAGGGCGGAGTACTGGCGCAGCGCCGAGTAGATCCCGACCGGGATCGCCACCAGCAGCGCCAGGAAGAACGCCGTCACCGTCAGCCAGAGGCTGTTCCCGATGCGGTCGCGCAGCAGGTGCGTGACCGGCTCCTTGTAGGTCCGCGAGAACCCGAGGTCCCCCTGCATCGTCCGGCCCAGCCACTTCACGTAGCGGACGTGGATGGGCTGGTCGAGCCCGTAGATGCGCTTCAGGCGGGCGACGTCCTGCGGCCTCACCCGCGGGTCGGAGGCGATCAGCAGATCCACGGGATCGCCCGGGGCCAGGGTGAGCAGGGCGAACATGAGGACGGAGATCCCCAGGGCGATCGGGATCATCTGCAACAGCCGCCGGAAGATGTAGCGCTGCACCGCGTCTCAGTCCCTTCCGCGCGATCCGGCGGGGGCCGGAGACCGGGCCCCGGCCCCCCGCCGGTCACTCAGACCGCGTCTACTGCCAGAACCACCGGTGCACGTTCCAGGTCTCGTAGGTGCCGGAGAGCTGGATTGCCGTGAAGTTCTGCAGCCCAGGCTTCGCGGCCGCCACGGAGGCGCGGACGTACAGCGGCATCGCCGGGATGTCCCGCGAGAAGATCTGGACGCTCTGGTTCAGCAGCTGGTTCCGTTTGGCCTCGTCGACCTCTTGGCTCGCCGCCTTGCAGATGCGGTCCAGCTCGGCGTTCTTGTAGCCGGGGTAGTTCTGCCCGGCCCAGCCGTTGCTCTCGTTCGGGATGGCGTCGGAGGTGTACAGCTGGTCGCAGTCGCTGGTGGGCGACATGACCCAGGCGTACATCGCCATGGCCGGGAACTTCCGGCGGTTGGTGATCTCGCCGAAGTACACGCGCGCCGGATAGTTCTGGATGGTGATCGCCACGCCGATCTCGCGCAGGTTCTGCTGGATGATCTGCTCGACCTGCTCCCGCACGCGGTTGCCCGCGGTCGTGTTCAGCTCGAAGGCCAGCCGCTGGCCCTGCGCGTTGCGCATCACGCCGTCCGGGCCGGGGGTGAAGCCGGCCTCCTGAAGCAGCGCCTTGGCCCGGTTCGGGTCATACGCGTACTTGGTCAGGTTCCGGTCCGTGTACCCCGGGTGCCGGGTCGGCAGGTAGCTGTGGGACACCGGCTGCTTGCCGGCGAACAGCTGCTGCACCATCTGCTCGCGGTTGATAGCGTGGGTGAGGGCGCGGCGCACCCGCACGTCCGCCAGCAGCGGGTTGTCCAGGTTGAAGTCGATGTGCTCCCAGATCAGCCCCTCCTCGAAGAACACCTTGAAGCGGCCGCGGGCCTGCATGTCCAGCTGCACGGCCTGGTCGAAGGAGATGCCGATCGTGCCGATCGCGTCGAGGGCGCCGGAGAGCATGTTGGCCACGAGCGCGTTGGTGTCGGGGATGAACCGCCAGGTGATCCGCTTGATCCGCGGCGTGCCGAAGAGCGGATGGCTCGATACGGCCTCGACCGTCATCGAGGCGCCCTTGCGCCACTCGACGAGCTTATAGGGGCCGTCCCCGATGGTCTGCCTCGGATCGTTCCCGAAGGGCGACTCGTTCAGCTTGCTCGGGTTCTGCCGGTAGAAGCGCTCCAGCGCGTGCCGCGGCAGCGCGCCGTACTCGGTCACAAGGAGGTTCGCGTAGGCGTACCGCTCCTTGTAGTTGACCGTGATGTCCGTGCCGCTCGCGCCCTTGGTGCAGAGGATGTTGCTGATGCGGTTCGTCACGTCTCGCACGATCACCGGGACCTGCTCGTTGCGGGCGGCGTTGTGCGTGAAGACGAAGTCGGAGCAGGTGACGGGCTTGCCGTCCTGCCAGTTCCGGGGCTTGATCTTCCACACCAGCGTCATCTTGTCGCCGTTGAGCTTCCAGGTGCCGTCCTTCAGGCTCGGCAGCGACTGGACGCCCTGCGCGAAGAGCTTCCACGAGGCGTCGCGCTGGACGTCGGACGTGAAGATCGTGGAGATGACGGAGACTGACGCCGCCATCTCGGCGAACATCGGGTTCAGGAAGTCGGGCTCCTGCGACATGCCGATGACCACCTGATCGCGCCCTGCCGCCGGACCGGCCGGCTGCGCCTGGGCCGTCTGCAGCGGCACGACCATCAGCGCCAGCAGCAGGACCGACAGGGCTGAAGACCACTGCCATCTTGCGCGCATTTGATGCCTCCTCTGTGTGAGTGGTTCTGCGCGCGGGACGCCCGCGCGTTGCTCGGACTGCCGTTCCGTGCCGTCCACCACCCCCTCCCGGGTGAAGCGGAGTCAGTGAAGCCCGCGGATGACCCAGTCCATGGGATTGATCGTCACGTCGGAGTGCGGATCCACCGGCTCGCGCCGGGACGGAGCCACGTAGACCTCTTCGTGCGGCCTGGACGCGGGCCGGGCTGGGACCGGCTGCTTGCGGGTGCCGGCGGAGGTCCGGACAGGCCGGCGGACCTTCTGGCTGTCCAGGAAGGCATCCACGTCGGCTTTCCTGATCCTGTAGGCCTTGCCGAGCTTGGATGCGGGAAGGCGTCCGTCACGGATATAGCGATAGACGGTGAGCCTGTTGAGTTGGAGATAGGCGGCAACCTGATCGACGGTCAGGAGTTCGGATGCGATGGCAGAGCACCTCCCCTCCGAGGTACTCAATAGTATACTATACTATACGATCCACCACGATAATGTCCTGTCGGATTTCATCGCTCTCAGCCATAGCCGATAGAAGAATCGTACATTTGTTCGCATATCTCCGTGCCCCATCAAGTGTGGGAGCCGCTGCGCTTCATCAGCTCGTGCGCAGGCGTGGGTCGAGGGCGTCCCGCAGCCCGTCTCCCAAGAAGTTGTAGGCCACCACGGCAACGATGATGAACAGCCCCGGGAAGAGCAGCCAGGGGGACCGGCTGAGGTTCACCAGGTTGGCGCCTGCGGTCAGGAGGTTGCCCCACGACGAGCAGGGTTCCCGCACCCCCAGGCCCAGGAAGCTGAGACCCGACTCTCCGAGGATCGCTCCGGGGATGGCCAGGCTCGCCACCACGATGACGAGCGAGGCCGTGTTGGGCAGGATGTGCCGGGTGATGATGCGCAGGTCGTCCAGGCCCATCGCCTTGGCCGCCAGGACGTACTCGCGCTGCTTCAGGGACAGGACGAACCCGCGGATGAGCCGCGAGAAGCCGGCCCAGCCGATGAAGGCCAGGATGACCACGATGAGGTAGAAGCGCGTCGTGCATCCGACGTTCGTCGGGAGGACGGCGCTGAGCGTGAGCAGGAGGTAGAAGGCCGGGAAGGCGATGATCACCTCGGCGAGGCGCATCATCACGTTGTCCACCCGCCCGCCGTAAAATCCGGCGATCCCCCCATAGACCATCCCGATCGGCAGCTGCACCATCACGACGAGGACGCCGACGAGCAGCGAGACGCGGCTGCCGTAGAGGATGCGGGAGAAGAGATCGCGGCCGAAGCCGTCCGTCCCCATGAGGAACAGGCGGGCGGGCTCGTCCACGCCCACGAGGTGGACCCGGCTGGGGATGACCCAGAACAGACGGTAGGGCTCCGCCTGGACGAAGAAGCGGATCGGGTGGATCCGGGTCCTGTCCTCCTCGAACGTGCGCAGCCCCGGGTCGATGAGTTTCGTATTGTAGACGAACGGCCGCAGGTGGAAGCGGCCCTGGGCGTCGATGAACCGCGGGATCGTCGGCGGGTGGTAGAACTTCTCCCGGTCGTTGAAGTCCAGGGAGTACGGGGAGATGACGTCCGCGAACAGCGCCATCCCGTACATGATGATGAGGATGACGCCGCCGATGAGGGCGACGCGGTGCTTGCGCAGCTGCCGCCAGGCCAGCTGGAGAGGCGTCCGCGCCGCGACGGGCTTGGCCGGCGCCACGGACAGGGACCGCATGGGGATGCGCTCAGTCGCCATCGGCCTCAGTCATACCGGATCCTCGGATCGGCCACGGCCAGGAGGATGTCGGCGATGAGATTGCCGACGACGAGGGTGACGCCCCCGATGACCAGGCTGCCCATCACGACGTAGAGGTCCTTGCGGATCACGGAGTCCAGGATGAGCTGCCCGAGGCCCGGCCAGCCCACCACGTTCTCCAGGATGGCGGAGCCGCCGAGCAGCCCGCCGAGCTCCAGCCCGAAGATCGTGATCAGCGGGTTGATCGCGTTCCGCACGGCGTGCTTGTAGATCACAACCCGGTCGGCCAGCCCTTTGCTCCGCGCGGTCTTGACGTAGTCCTGGCGCAGGACCTCCAGCAGGTTGGCGCGCATCTGCCGCATCAGTCCGGCTACGGTGAGGAAGGCCAGCACGGAGGCCGGGATGATGATATGGCGGCCGATGTCCAGGACCTTCCCCCACCACGGCAGGAAGCCGTAGTCCAGGGACGTCATCCCGCCGATCGGCAGCCAGCCCGTCTTGAACGCGGCGTAGAGGAGGAGCAGCCCGGAGAAGAACGTCGGGGTGCTGATGCCGATGTACGCCCCCAGCGAGAGCAGGTTGTCGGCCGGCGAGTACTGCCGCGTCGCGGCATGGATCCCGATCGGCACGGCGATGATCCAGGCCACGACGAGGGCCACGACGTTCAGCAGCAGCGTGTTCAGCAGCCGCGTGTTGATCAGCCAGAGCACCGGCACCTGGAACGAGAACGAATAGCCGAAGTCCCCCCGCAGGATGTTCCCCAGCCACCGCACGTACTGGATGTGCAGGGGCTTGTCCAACCCGAAGTTCGCCCGCATCTGATCCACCGTCTCCTGGGAGACGACGGGGTTCAGCCGGATCTCGGCGAGGAAGTCGCCCGGGGAGAGCTGGATGATCAGGAACGAGAGGATCGTGATCCCCACGAGGAGCGGGATCAGCTGGATCAGGCGGCGGAGGACGTGGCGCAGCACGGGCGCGCGGCGCGGCCACCCGGAGGCAGGGGCGGACGGCGACCGGCCGCCCCCACCCCGCGGATGAGACGGGCTACCTCAGGACCTGCTTGTAGTACAGCGTGTCGATCGGCCCGATCACGCCCTGCAGCCCGATGGGGGTCACGTTGCCCATCGTGTTCCGCACCGCCGGCTGCGTCTTCGGATAGCTGAAGTAGTGGATCGGGACCTGCTCGGCCACGATCTGCTGCCAGCGCTGGTAGAAGGCCTTGCGCTTCTCCTGGCTGACCTCGCCCTCGGCCTGGCTGAAGAGGCGGTTGATCTCTTCCTCCCACGGCGTGGCGGCCTTCTCCTGCTTGGGCCACCACATGTGCAGGCTGCCCGAGGAGAGCCAGACGTTCTTGCCGGTGACGGGTTCGATCCCACCGGTCAGACCGATGATGATCGCGTCCCAGTTGAACGTACCGGTCAGCTTGCCGACCAGCGTGTTGAACGCCTCCGGGGCGTAGTTGACCTTGATGCCGAGCTTGCTCCAGTCCTGCCGGAGGATGTTGCCGATCGACACACGGTCGTTGTTCTCGGCGTTGGTGGACAGCGTGAACTCGACGATGGTGCCCTGAGCATCGCGCAGCACACCGTCGCTGCCCTTGCGGTAGCCGGCCTCGGACAGCAGCTGCTCGGCCCGGGCCAGGTTGTACTCGTACCGCGGCAGGCGCTCGTTGTAATAGAGCTTGTTGCCGACGCTCAGCGGGCCCCACGCCGGGGAGGCCCGACCCGCGTAGATCTGGTTCGCGATCGTGTTCCGGTCGACGGCGTGGTTCAGGGCGCGGCGGAAGCGCACATCCTGGAACCAGGCCAGCTTGGGCGGCTTCACGCCCGCCGGGTTCTGGTTGAGGACGACGAACTCGGAGCTGAACGTCTCCGGCCCGTCGTAGATGGTGAAGTTGTTCTGGCGCTCCATCGCCTTGAACTCGGTGAACTCACGCGGCCGCGCGGGGTAGTAGTCGACTTCTCCCGCCAGGAACTTGAGGCGGCGGGCGTCCAGGTTCGGCACGCTGAGGTAGACGACGCGGGTGAGGTAGGGCAGCCGGTTCCCCGCCTTGTCCACCTTCCAGTACTTCGAATTCCGGAGCAGCGTCACGCGCTGGCCCGCGACGAACTCTGCGATGGTGTACGGACCGGTGCCGACGATCTCCCGGGGCGGCGTGTTCAATCCCCAGGTGCGGTTGAACTCGGCGCCGCCCTTGGCCAGGGCGTCGGCGAGCTTGTGCTTGGGGATGATCGACGTCCCGATGACCCGCAGGAAGGTGCCGATCGGCTTCTCCGTACGGAACTCCACCCGCCGCGCGTCCAGCTTACGGTACCGCAGCGGCTTGCCGTCGAAGGTGAGGGTGTCACGAGAGCTCGTCTGGACGCCCTCGGCGAAGACGGAGTCGAAGCTGAAGATGACGTCGTCCACCGTCAGGGGCTTCCCGTCGTGCCAGCTCAGGCCCTGGCGCAGGGTGAAGGTCCAGGTGCGGCCGTCGGGGCTCACCGTCCACGACTCGGCCAGCGCCGGCTCGATCTCACCGGTGATGTAGTTCTGCTCCACCAGGCCGTCAAAAACCAGGCCGAGGATGTCCGTCGACGACGTCTCCTGGGCGACGCGAATGTTGAACGTGCGGGGATCGCCCAGTTGGGCGCGGACGTGCACGCCGCCGAACCGGCCCACCTCATGCGGGTAATTGATGACCTTCGGGTTGGGGATGTCGGGCAGGGTGAGCTTCCGGGTCTGCGCCGACGACATACCTACGAACAGCGAGAGGACCAGCGCGGCCCCCACGAGCAGTGCCGTCCACCGTCTGAGCATTACGCCCCCTCCTTCGTGAATGCCCGGGATCGGGCCCCCCGCCCGTCCCGCGGCCTGCCTACAGTATACGAAAGTATACTCGAATATAGAAACTGAGCCTATCCTATTCCACCATCGGGGAAACGTCTCCTTTGGGAGTTAGCTGGAGTTACGCGGCAGGAGGGCGGGAAGTTCCCGTTCAGAGCTGGCTCAGCTGCCCGACCCCCCAGGGGAAGAGCACGATGATCATCTGGACGGCGAGGGCAGAGGCGGTCGTGACAAGGGACGTCATCCCCCCCGCCTTCCCCCGGACGGCCGCGAGCGCGGCGCCTCCAGGCAGGACCATGGAGGCGGCGATGAAGGCTCCTCCTGGGTCCCCCGGCAGCCAGCGCCTGCCGAAGATCTCGAGCAAGAGGACCGTCCCGAGGAACACCCCGAGGCGTAGCGGCCCGGGACGGCGCAGAACGTCCCAGAACGCGAATCCGCCCAGCACCGCCGCGGCGATCACCGCCAGGGCCAGGGCGGCCAGGCCGAAGACCGCCGCGAAGAGCGCCGCGAAAGGGAGGACGCTGAGGATCACCGCCGCGGCGAAGGCGGCCGCCGATGCCGGCCGGGCGGCGTCGAGCTCGGGCGCGTTCAGGAGCGCCGTGCGGCGCCGGCCGCCG
>DASUAK010000011.1:0-7703 GCA_035763845.1 bacterium
CACGGTTGAGTGGCACAGATTCGGCATGGAGTGGAAGGAGCACGTCGCCTGGATCGCGCCGATCCTGGCGACCGCAGTTGCGTTCGCAGTGACGTACTACCGCGAGGACCTGGTCCATCGACAGGACGTACGCCGGGCCGCCCTGGTTCTGTTCACCATCGCGTTTCTCACGGCAGGCGTGGCCGGACTGTTTGGAGCCTTCATCAACAAGGTCGCCCCGATCCGCTGAGGAGGCGCGCCGTGGCACAGCTGCGATCGAGACCCAATGGGCCCGTGGGGGCGGCGTTCCTGGCTGCCGGGATCGGGACGTTCGCGCTGGGGCTCTTGACAACTCTCGCGGCGGCATCCGGAGGCGTGGCCGATGCACTGCGCTGGTCGGCGCCGGTCGGGCCTCTCTCGGGGAAGAGCACGGGCGCGGTGATCGTCTGGCTCGCTGCCTGGATCGTGTTGGGATCCCTGTGGCGGAACCGGGAGGTCCGTTTCGCCGCTGTGTATCGCTGGTCGCTCCTGCTGGTGGCCCTCGGTCTGCTGCTCACCTTCCCGCCGTTCTTCGAAGCGTTCGAGTAGCCGTCCGCGGAATACCCCGGCTCGCGGCCGGGTTAGCATAGGTACCGATGCGTATCATCACCTTCCTGCTGCTCCAACTGCCCCGGGGCTGCATCTGTCCGTAGCCCGGTAGAGCCGCGCGCTCTATCTGGGCTTCCGCCCGACCCGCTCACCAGCGATCACAATCCGGGGTCGTATCGAGGAGGGATTCCCATGCCGTCCGGGGAGCCGCTGCTCGGCATCGTCTACGAGCATCCGCAGTGGTTCGCTCCGCTGTTTGCGCAGCTGGAAGATCACGGCCTGCCCTACGACCGCGTCGACGTCGCCGCGCATCGCTTCGATCCGGCGGAGGATGCGGTCCCCTGGACCGTCGTCCTGAACCGGATGAGCCCCTCGGCCTACCTGCGCGGCCACGGCCGGGCCATCGCTTACACCCGCGAGCTGCTGCGGCACCTGGAAGAGGCCGGAGTGGACGTGATCAACGGGAGCCGCGCCTTCGCCCTCGAGACCTCGAAGGCTGCCCAGCTCGGTCTCCTCCGCGCGCTCGGCCTGCGCGCGCCCCGCTCGCGCGTGATCAACGATGCCGCTCAGGCGCCGGAGGCGGCCGAGGGGCTCACCTTCCCCGTCGCCGTCAAGCCGAACATCGGCGGCAGCGGTGCGGGCATCCAGCGCTTCGACTCGCCCGACGCTCTGCGCGCGGCGGCCGGGACGGGGACGATCGACCTCGGGGTGGAGGGCGTGGCCCTCGTGCAGGAGTTCCTGCCGGCGCGGGACGGCCACATCACCCGCGTGGAGGTCCTCGACGGGCGGTTCCTGTACGCCATCGCGATCTATCTCGATCCCGCCGCCGGCTTCAACCTGTGCCCGGCGGACATCTGTCAGACCGGTCCCCTCGCTCCGTCCGCCCCCGTGCCGGCGGCCGATCTCTGCCCGGCCGATCTGCCGAAGACGGCCCTGCGCATCGAGGCCGTCACGCCGCCGCCTCAGGTCGTCGGCGACGTGCTGGCCATCGCCGCAGCCGGAGGGCTCGATCTAGCCGGCGTCGAGTATCTCGTGAATGACCGCGACGGGGAGGTCTACTACTACGACGTCAACGCCCTGTCTAACTTCGTCACCGACGCGGTACGAATCGTAGGGTTCGATCCCTACGCGGCGCTGGCAGAGTATCTCGCCGCGCGCGGCCGGCTGCGCACGCGGGGTGTGACGGCCGCGACACCGAGGGTGTGACGGTTGTTCTCGCCTCGGTGGGCCTGCCAGGGTAGCGTAGGTGTCCAGGAGGGGCTCTCATGCGGAACACGATCGCTGTTCAGCGGACGAGATCGGCCGGAGTCGGAAGCGTCGCGGCTGCCGGACGGGTCAAGCGGCTGATGTCGGGGATGCTCCGGGAACTGGCCGCCTTCGTCCAGGAGGTCCGGCGCATCCCCGAGTACACCGACCAGGCCGAGGCTGTGGACCGGCGCCTCCGCCGCGCCCAGTCGTCCCGAAGCCACCCGGGTTAGCTTTGTCTCGAATGCTCGTTCCGCCTTGACAGGGCGGGCCCAGCCATGGTCAGATAGCATTGGTCAGTTGTTGGACCAATGGACCAATCCTGACCTGGTGGGTCAACAATCTCCACTCCGACGTCACCGGTCACCAGCGAGCTGGAGCCCGTCCGCCGCGTCAAGGTCTACGAGGAGGTCGCGGACCGGATTCGCCGGCTCATCGTCGACGGCCGCCTGCAGGCCGGTGACCGCCTGCCCCCCGAACGCGAGCTGGCCGAGCGCTTCGCCGTCAGCCGCACCTCCGTCCGCGACGCCATCCGCGTCCTCGAGCTGATCGGGCTCCTCGAGCCCCGGCAGGGGGACGGCACGGTGGTGCGCGAGCTCAGCCCCGACTCGCTCGCCCAGCCCCTGGCCTCCATCCTCATCCACAACCAGGCCCTCCTCGCCGAGCTGCTCGACGTCCGCAAGTTCTTCGAGCCGCCCCTCGCGGCGCGCGCCGCCACACTGGCGCGCCCCGAGGAAGTGGCCCGCCTGGAGGAGATCCTGGCCAAGCAGGTGGCCAGGACCGCCCGGGGCGAAGTGGCCATCGCCGAGGATTCCGAGTTCCACTATGCGGTCGCCACCGCCGCCCGCAACCGGGTCGCGCTGAAGGTGCTCGACGTGCTGATGGATCTGCTGCTGGAGAGCCGCCAGCGCTCGCTGCAGGTCCCCGGGCGCATCCAGCGGTCGCTGGACGGGCACCGGCGCATCCTGAACGCGATCAAGCGCCACGACGGGCGCGGCGCCGAGCACGCGATGCGCCAGCACCTCACCGAGATCGAAGACGTGCTGCTGAAGTCACAACCGGAGGGGTAAGATGGGACGGCTCTTCGCGGTGGAAATCGTCTACCGCGGGATCTTCCAGAAGAACCTCGCCAAGAACATCAGCCGGGGCGTGGTGCTCGCCGCCCACCACGGGGGCAAGCAGGGCATCTCCTTCGGGCGCTACGGCGACAGCCCCGAGCGCAACGGCATCCCCGCCAAGAGCTTCGCGGTGATCGGCACCGACGAGGAGACGCTGCAGGAGGGGATGGCCAAGTACGAGCCCAAGGAAGTCGACATCAGCATCGTCGTGGACGACACGCTGCTCAAGGGCGTGGAGTCCTGGGCCTGGTACGGCCTCCAGCCCATCAACCGCCTGCTGCGGCCGGGGGGGACGCTCATCGTCACCTCGATGCACGGCGCCGGGGAGCTCATCCCGATGGCGCACCGCAAAGAGACCCCCTACCAGCTGGCCATCCTCAAGGGCACGCCCAGCTTCTCGGGTCTGTGGGTGTACAAGGACGATCACACCGACGTGCGTGTCCTGGGCGCCATCGCCAGGGTGCTGCCCGAGCTCTTCACCATCGCCGACGTTGAGAAAGCCATCCTCGAGGAGTGGTCGTCCCCGCTGAAGGTCACCTCGGCCCGCAAGGCCGCGGAGCGGATCACGACCCGGGTCGTCTCGCCGGGTGAAGGGAATCCCGAGAAGCCTTTCGAGTTCGAGCTGCCGAAGTGGCACGAGATGCGCGAGGGCATCGCCATCCCCTCGATCGCGCGGGGGGCGGCCATGGCCGACCCCGCGACGCAGCAGACCGGCGGCTTCCGCCCGGCCCGCAATCCCACCTTCAAGAAGTACACGACGCGCACGATGCGGCCGGTCGTGAACTTCGACACCTGCGTGAAGTGCACGCTGTGCTGGCTGCAGTGTCCGGACTCCTGCTTCGACGTCACGCCCGACGCCCTCTACGACGCGAACATGGAGGCGTGCTGCGGCTGCGGCGTGTGCGAGGCCGTCTGCCCCGTCGAGAACTGCATCACGATGGTCAACGAGTCGGCCTTCGCCGACAATGCCAGCCAGTGGGAGGCCTGGAAGAAGGACAAGCCTGCCTACGTGGCCTGGCTCGAGGAGAAGATCCAGCACAAGCCCGAGCGGTCGCACGGATTCCGCTACCGCGGGCAGTACGAAGAGCAGCTGCCGCCGATGATGGAGATCGCCGGCGGCGCCGGGCCCGAGGACGAGTCGGGCAAGGAGGGGTAGGGGATGGCCAAGGCGGTCGAACGAGTCTCCACAGCGCCACGAGAGCACGACGCCCTGATCAGCGGCAGCGAGGCCATCGCCGTCGCCTGCAAGCTCGCCGACGTGGACGTCATCACGGCGTACCCGATCCGGCCCTACGACACCGTGATGCAGTACGTCGCGAAGCTGGTCTCGAACGGCGAGCTGGACTGCGAATACATCGTCGCCGAGAGCGAGCACTCCCAGTTCGAGATCGTCAAGCACGCGTCCGCCGCCGGCGCCCGGGTCTTCTGCGGCAGCAGCGGCGTGGGCTGGATGTACGCGTTTGAAGCCCTTACCGTGACGCCGGCGCTGCGCATCCCGATGGTGGCGATGGTCGGCAACCGCGCCCTGGACGACCCGGGCGCGTTCGGCGTCGAGCACAATGACGCCCTGGCCGTGCGCGATCTGGGCTGGCAGCTGGTCTGGGTGGACAACGCCCAGGAAGCCCTCGACACCGCGCTGATCGCCTACCGCGTGGCCGAGGACCGGCGCGTCTTCCTGCCGTGCGCCATCGCCTGCGACGGGGCGTTCCTCACGCACTCCCAGGCGCAGGTGAAGATCCCGCCCCAGGAGTGGGTGAACCGCTTCCTGCCGGCCTACAACCGCGGGGACCTGCTGCTGCACCCGGACAACCCGATCACCGTGGCCCCGCAGGTCAACGAAGACTGGCTGATGGAGATCCGCAAGCACAACGACGAGGCGATGAAGCGCTCGAAGACGGTGATCAAGGAAGTCTACGCCGACTTCGCCAAGACCTTCGGCCGGGACTACGGCAATCCGTTCTTCGAGGAGTACCAGACGGCCGACGCGGACGTCGTGCTCGTCGGCATGGGCACGCTGTCCATGCCGGTCAAGGTCGCCATCCGCCGGATGCGGGCGGAGGGGAAGAAGGTCGGGTTCGTGCGGATCCGCTGGTTCCGGCCCTTCGCCACGGAGGAGCTGGCCGCGACGCTCAGCCGCTTCAAGGCGGTGGGGATCATCGACCGCGACTTCTCATTTGGTTCTCCATACACCAGCGGCGTTCTGGCGACGGAAGTCCGCGCGGCGCTGTACCCGGCGGCCCAGAGGCCGCCGGTCCTTGCCTTCATCTGCGGGCTGGGCGGGCGTGAGGTGACTGTGCCGGACGTTCAGCGCATGTCTGACATGCTCTTCTCCGCGGCTTCGGGCAAGACGCAGCCGCTGACGACTTGGATCGGTATCCGCGAGTAAGGTTCGTATCCGGGAGTAACGGAGGAACGACGATGGCGGACGCGATCGAAACGACGCTCCCGACTCAGCCGCTGGAGGCGATGAAGGGGGTCAAGAAGGTTCCCCTCGAGGAGTTCTTCACCTCCGGTCACCGCACGTGCCAGGGCTGCGAGTCGGCGCTGGTCATGAAGCTCATGGTGAAGGCCTCCGGGCCGCGCACCATCGTGCTCGGCAGCACGGGCTGCATGTACGTGGCCAACACGACCTACTACAGCACTTCGTGGGTCGTGCCGTGGATGCACACGCAGCTTGGGAGCTCCGGTTCCGCGGGTATGGGCACCGCGGCCGCGCTCAAGGTGCTGATGCGGAAGGGGAAGATGAAGGAGGAGCCGATCAACGTCATCGCCTTCTGCGGGGACGGGGGCGGGGCGGACATGGGCCTCTCCGCGATCTCGGCGGCGCTGACCCACCCCCAATACAACTTCCTCATCCTCCTCTACGACAACGAGTCGTACGCGAACACCGATATCCAGCTCTCGGGGTCGACCCCGTACGGGGCGCATACCACGTTCAGCCCGCCCGGGAAGGCCAAGCGTATCATGCACCGGCGGTGGAAGAAGAACGTGGCGGGCATGCTGGCCGCCGGCCATCCCGAGTGCCGGTACGTGGCCACGGTCGATGCGTCCTACGCGGTGGAGATGATGAACCGCGTGCGGAAAGCGCTGCGCATCGGCGGGCCGACCTTCCTCCACTCGCTGGACCCCTGCCCGAAGGGCTGGGACTACGATCCGATCATGTCGCACGAGCTCGGCGAGCTGGCCGTGGAGACGGGCGTCTGGCCCCTGTACGAGGTCGAGGACGGTCTCCTCAAGCTCTACGGGCGCACCAAGCAGATCGCCGAGAAGCGCGCCAAGCGCAAGCCGGTGCGGGACTTCCTCCTGAAGCAGGGCCGGTTCGCGCACTTCACCGACGACGACATCGAGTACTTCCAGGCCAAGATCGACGAGATGTGGACGAAGTGGCTCATCCCTGGGGTGATCCCATTCCACACCGATCTCGATCGCGACCAGCCGCCGGCCTGACCAACAGACCATTCCACAGCGCTCACAGGGCCTGCGTCCGCGAGATCCCCTCGCGGCGCAGGTCCGCCGTTTTTCTGGACTGCTGAGGTCAAGAATGTCCGCGCAGCCGTGCAGGCTTTGTGACACGGTTGTAGTAGAGGCGTAGGTATACCGCACGGGAGGGGATGCAGGGCACGACATTCTCAGCGTTGTGGGGGTGAGCGTATGGCATGGTGGCAACGCGTGAGGGTGGCCGCATCGGCGCTTCTGGTGCTGCTGCTCATCGCAGTGGTTCCGGCCCTGAGCGCGCCGGGCTTCACGCCCCGGCGGCCGATCGAGTGGACGATTCCCGCCGGAACCGGAGGGGGGGCCGATCAGCAGGCCCGGTTCATGGCCCCACTGATCGCCAAGCACAGCCTCTCGTCGCAGCCGTTCATCCCGGTCAACCGCGCGGCAGGCGCCGGGGCCCAGGCGTTCCTCTGGATGATCGACAAGTCCGGCGATCCGCACACGATCCTGATCACCCTGGACAACCTCTTCGCCACGCCGGAGGCCCAGCTGATCCGCCGCCGGGACGGCGGCCGCTTCACCTGGCGCGACCTCACGCCGATCGCACGCCTGCTCCTCGACAACTTCGTGATCACCGTGAATGCGGACTCCCCCTGGAAGACCCTGGCCGACTTCGAGAAGGCGGCCAAGGCCGCCGCCAAGGGGAGCATCAAGATGGCCGGGACCGGCTCCAAGCAGGAGGATGAGATCATCATGGTCCTCCTGGAGCAGGCCTGGGGCGTCGACTTCACCTACGTGCCCTTCTCCGGCGGCGGCGCGGTGGCCGCGGCCGTGGTCGGGAAGCAGGTGGACTTCACCGTGAACAACCCCCTCGAGATGGTCGGGCACTGGGACGCGAACCGCGTGCGGCCGCTGGCCATCTTCGCCTCGGAGCGCGTCCAGTTCGGGAAGTGGAAGGACGTGCCCACGGTCAAGGAGCTGGGCTATCCCATCGAGTACCAGATGCTGCGCGGCGTCTTCGGGACGGCGAACATGCCCCCCGAGGCCGTGGCCTGGTACCGCGATCTGTTCTCGAAGCTGATGGAGACGCCGGAGATGGCGGACTTCATCGAGCGCGGTGCCTTCACCAAAGCGTACCTGACGGGCAGCGACTTCGTCCGCTGGCTGGAGCAGAAGGACTCCGCCGTCCGGACCTTGATGAAGCGGGGCGGGCTCTCCGCTCCGTGACCGCCTGACGATGCGCACCGCGGAGACGGCGTTCGCCGCCATCCTCCTGGTCGCCTCGGGCGTCCTCCTGCGGGAGGCGCTCCGGCTGCCCATCGGCTGGTCCGGGATCGG
>DASUAK010000012.1:0-10836 GCA_035763845.1 bacterium
GGCGAAGCGGAGGCCGTGGTCGTCGATGCCAACCTGCATCCGGCGACAATCGTGCGAGCGGTAGAGTTGACGAAGCCGTCCCGCCTGTGTCTCCTGCCTGTCTCGCGTGCGAAGGCGACGAGGTTGCGAGGCGTGCTCAAGTGCGCCTCGCTGCTCATCACCGGCGCACCTGAAGCGGAGGTGTTGACCGGCCTTCCGATCCACGGCGCGACGGACGCGCTGACGATGGTGCAGCGCGTCCCGGTGGCCCCCGGGACGAAGGTAGTCATCACTCTGGGCGGGCGGGGGATGGTCTGGCGGTGGGACGGCGAGGCGTCGTGGCTCGACGCTCTTCCCGCCGCCGTCGTGGATCCCACAGGGGCCGGCGACGCGGTGGCCGCGGTCGCCGTCTACGCGCTCGTGCGGGGCGTGCCGTCCGCGCGCGCCGCCCCTCTGGCGCTGGCCGCGGCCGCCATGACCGTGTCCGTGGAAGGCGCCATCCACCCCGGCCTCTCCCTGGACGCGCTGCATGCCCGGGTCTGACCTCCCGCCGTTCGTCACGCTATCCGCCGAGGTCGCCGCCGCGCTCGCCGCCGGCCGTCCCGTGGTCGCCCTCGAGTCGGCGGTGATCTCGCACGGGCTCCCGCATCCCACCGGACTGGAAACGGCGGCTGCGCTGGAGGCCGACGTGCGCGCGGCAGGCGCCGTGCCGGCGACGGTGGCCGTCGTGAAGGGACGGGTCGTCATCGGGGCGGACGGAGACGCGCTGCGGATGCTGACGGAGCCCGGCGCATGGAAGGTGACGGAGCGCGACCTCGCCCCCGCCGTGGGGGCGGGAGCGACCGGCGGCACCACTGTGTCGGCGACGGTCGCCGCGGCGGCGCTCGCGGGCATCGCTGTGGTGAGCACCGGCGGGATCGGCGGCGTCCATCTGGGCGCGGAACGGACGTGGGACGTTTCCGCGGACCTGCCCGCGCTCGCGCATCACGCCGTGATCGTCGTCTGCGCCGGCACGAAAGCGATCTGCGACATCGGGAAGACGCTGGAGTACCTCGATACCGGCGGGGTCACCGTTGCCGCGTACGGCACCGACCGCTTCCCCGGGTTCTACGCGGTGGACAGCGGCTTCGACGCCCCACGGCGGATCGACCGCCCCGCGGACGCCGCGGCGATCCACGCCCTCAAGCGCCGCCTCGGCCAGCGGGGAGCGCTTCTCGTGGCCCTGCCGATCCCGGTAGAGGAGGCCCTGCCGGAGGCGGTCGTGCGCCGGGCCGTCGCCGAGGCGCTGGCCCGATCGGGCCACGTGCGCGGAGGCGATCTCACGCCGGCCCTCCTCGCCGTGCTCGGAGAGATCACCGGCGGGCGGACACTGCGCGCCAACCTGGCGCTGCTTCGCGCAAACGCGCGTCTGGCCGCCGCGATCGCGCGCGAGGCCGCACAGGAAAGCCTCACGGGGTGATGGAACACAGAGGCAAGATGGGCGACCTCGGCATCGGGGACCGGCTGCGCAACGCGCGTGAGGCCAAAGGTCTCAGCCTTGAGGCCGTCGAGGGGCTCACCCGTATCCGCGCGGCGTACCTGCGGGCGATGGAGGACGAGGAGTTCGAGCGCCTCCCCGGTCCGGCCTACCTCAAAGGTTTCCTCCGCACCTATGCCGCGGCCCTCGGTCTGGATCCCGATCCCCTGGTGGAGGCCGTGCCCGCGGAGCAGCCGCGGGCACCCTCGCTCATCGGGATGCGGGGTGTGGAGATCCCCATCCAGCCGGCGGCCCCGCGCTCCCCGCTGCGGCGCGCGGCGACATACACCGGGCTGGCGCTCGTGGTGGGCGCGATCGCGCTCGGGGCTGTGGGCTATCTACAGCTGCGTCAGTTCAACGCGCCGCTGCCGCCGGAGGCAGTGACTCCCGTTCCTCCCGAGCCTACACCCGGCACCCCGGAGCCGCGGCAGCCTGCTCCCGCCGCGCCCGAGCCGCCCCCGGAGCCGACCGACGGGCCGGAGAAGCCCGCCCCGGAGACCGGCGGCGTCACCCTCGAGATCCGCGCCACCGGCGAATCCTGGATCAGGGTGACCGCCGACGGGGAGACGGCGTTCCAAGGTGTCGTTGAGGCCGGGACCGTGCGCCGCTGGCGCGCGGAGGAACGGCTGACGCTCCGCGTGGGCAACGCGCCCGCACTGGAGATCCTGGTGAACGGGGAGTCCGTCACGCCGGGCCGGCAGGTCTGGGAGCAGACGTTTGAAGCCCCGTAGTCATGCGCGCTGAGATCATCTCGGTCGGCACCGAGCTGCTCCTCGGGCAGATCGTCGACACGAACGCGGCCTACCTGGGTCAGGAGCTCGCGGACCTCGGCGTCGACGTGTACTTCAAGCAGACCGTCGGGGACAATGCCCAGCGGGTGCAGGATGCGGTGCGGCTCGCCCTGGGCCGCGCCGACGCCATCCTGATGACAGGGGGGCTGGGACCCACCGAAGACGACCTCACCGTGGAAGCCGTCGCCGCTGCGGTGGGCGACGAGCTGGTGCGGAACGAGGAGGTGACCGCGCACGTCCGGCGCTTCTTCGAGAGCCGGGGCCGCGTGCCGCCGGAGTCGGTGTACAAGCAGGCGCTCGTCCCCCGCACGGCCCGGATCATCCCCAACTACCGCGGCACCGCCCCGGGCATCCATCTCGAGCCGCAGGGGCGCATGATCTTCATCATGCCGGGCGTGCCCTACGAGATGCAGGGGATGATGAGCGGGTACGTCATCCCCTACCTGCGGGGACGCACGGAAGGGGTGGTGATCGGCTCCGTGGTGCTGCGCGTGACGGGGGAAGGGGAGTCCGCCGTCGAGGCCCGGATCAAGGATCTCATCCGCGGAACCACCCCGACGATCGCGCCGTACGCGAAGCTGGGTGAGGTGCATCTCCGGATCACGGCGAAGGGGACGGCCGATGAAGTCCGGGCCCAGTTGGCGAGGGGCGAAGCCCAGGTGCGGGAGCGCCTCGGCGAGCTCGTCTACGGTGTGGACGAGGAGTCGCTGGAGGCGGTGGTCGGCGTGCTGCTCGCGTCCCGCGGCCTCACGCTGTCCGTCGCCGAGTCGTGCACCGGCGGGCTGCTCGCCCAGCGCATCACCAACGTCCCGGGCAGCTCGGCCTACTTCCGCGAGGGGGTCGTCACCTACAGCAACCGCGCGAAGAGCGAACGGCTCGACGTCGCGCCGGCCCTGCTCGAGCAGCACGGCGCGGTCAGCGCCGACGTCGCCGAGGCGATGGCGGCCGGGATCCGGACCCGCGCCGGAACCGACCTGGGCGTTTCGATCACCGGCGTCGCGGGGCCGTCCGGGGGAACGACGGAAAAGCCCGTCGGCCTGGTCTTCATCGGGCTGGCCCACGCCGGCGGGGTGCTGCACCGGCGCCTCACGCTCGGGCCCGAGGCGGGGCGGACCGGCATCCGCCACCTTGCCGCCCAGGCCGCGCTCAACCTGCTTCGCCTGCATCTCCTGCGGGGATGATGGCGGGCACCCACCGCATCTTCATCGCGGTCCCCCTCGATCCGTCGCTGCGCGAGGCGGTGGCCGCCTTGGAGACCCGGATCGAAGCGGACGGCGCCCGGGTGCGATGGGTGAAGCCCGAGAGCCTGCACTTCACCCTGCGCTTCCTCGGCCACATCGGTGAGGGGGAGCTGGCGCGCGTCCGGGAGGCCGCCAGGCGCGCCTGTGCGGGGACGGGGCCCTTCCGGATCACGCTGGGCGGCGTCGGCGCCTTTCCAAATGCGCGGCGGCCACAGGTGGTCTGGATCGGGGTGGGGGAAGGAGCCGCCGCCATGGTTGCCCTGGCGAAGCGGCTCGAAGACGCCCTGGCCGCTGCGGGATTCTCCAGCGAGGACAGAGAGTTCGCACCCCACCTGACGCTCGCTCGGGTGAAGGAGCCGCGGCTGTGGGGCGATCTGAGCCGCGTCCTGCCCTCCTACCAGGGGGAGCGGGTGGGGGAACAGGCCGTAGCCTGCATCGTGGTCATGGAGAGCCTCCTGCGGCCTCAGGGAGCCGTTTACACACCGGTTGAGGAGGTCCGGCTCGCCACCCACGAGAAGTAGTAGTTGTCGCTGACCCGCAGGGGCCATTGACAAGCGAACAAGTGTTTGGTACACTGCCCGCGACTCGGGCACCCAGCCCAGCAGGAGGCCTCAGATGAACGAACGCCAGCGTGCCCTCGACCTCGCGGTTGCTCAGATCGAGAAGCAGTTCGGCAAGGGCTCCATCATGAAACTGGGGGAAGCCGGCAGCCGGCTCACCGTCGACGTCATCTCGACCGGCGCGCTCGGCGTCGACATCGCCCTCGGCATCGGGGGGGTACCCCGGGGCCGGGTCGTGGAGATCTACGGGCCGGAATCCTCCGGCAAGACGACCCTCGGCTACCACATCATCGCCGAGGCCCAGCGCGAGGGCGGGGTGGCGGCCTTCATCGATGCGGAGCACGCCCTCGATCCCAACTACGCGCGCTCGGTCGGGGTGGACGTGGACAACCTCCTCCTCTCCCAGCCCGACTCGGGCGAGCAGGCCCTGGAGATCGCGGAGACGCTCGTGCGCAGCGGCGCCGTCGACGTCATCGTGGTCGACTCGGTCGCGGCGCTCGTGCCTCGGGCCGAGCTCGAAGGCGAGATGGGCGACGCCCACGTGGGGCTGCAGGCGCGGCTGATGTCGCAGGCCTTGCGCAAGCTGGTGGGGGCGATCAGCCGCTCGCGGACGACGGTTGTCTTCATCAACCAGATCCGTGAGAAGATCGGCGTGATGTTCGGAAACCCCGAGACGACCACCGGCGGGCGGGCCCTGAAGTTCTACGCTTCGGTGCGTATGGAGATCCGGCGCACCGAGAACCTGAAGTCGGGCGACGAGGTCAAGGGCATGCGCGCGCGGGTGAAGATCGTGAAGAACAAGCTCGCCGCGCCCTTCCGCGACTCCGAGGTCGACATCCTCTACGGCACCGGCATCAGCAAGGCGGCGAACATCCTCGACCTGGCCGCCGTCCATGGCATTGTCCAGCGCACCGGCACCTGGTTCGCGTTCGGCGAGATGAAGCTCGGCCAGGGCCGCGACAACGCCCGTGACTTCCTCGACGCCAATCCGGAGCTGGCACGGGAGATCGACCGGCGGGTGCGCATCGCCACCGGGCTGCTCAAGCCGCCCGCGGTCGAGGCCGCGCCGGCGGCGCCCGCGGCGAAGGAACCGGCGGCGAAGACACGGGCGTAGCCGGTGTGAGAGTCCTGCGCATCGGCCCGCCCTCCGGTCGGTGGCGCCATCAGCGGGTCGTGCTCGATGGCGGGCAGGTGCTGCGGGTGCGCGCGGAAGACGTCGCCGCGCTCGGCCTTGAGGCGGAGGGAGAGCTCGATGCGGAGCAGCTCGGTGGTCTCCGCGAGCGGGCGGAGCGCGTGCGCGCCACCGAGTCCGCCCTCCGGCTGCTCGCGGTGCGCCTCCGCAGCCGCCGCGAGATCGAAGACCGGCTGCGCCGGAGGGGCGCCGCCCCCGAGGTCATCCGCTCCGTCCTCGATCGCCTCACGGCGGAGGGCTTCCTCGACGACGAACGGTTCGCCCGCCTGTGGATCGAGGGACGCCTGGCACTGCGCCCATCAGGAGGGCTGCGGCTGCGCAGCGAACTCCTCCGGAGAGGCGTGGCCGGCGAGGTCATCGATCAGGCCCTGCGCACGGCCGTGTCGGAGGCGGACGAGCGGCGGCTGGCGCTGGAGGTGGCCCGCACCCGCCTGCGCCGGTACCGGAGCGAGCCGGCCGAGGTCGCATACCGGCGGCTGGCCGGCGTGCTCCACCGCCGGGGATTCTCCTCCGGCGCGATCGTCCAGGCCCTGCACGAGCTGTTCGGACGAAGGATCACGGTTGCCGAGTGATGGTGGAACGGGTGAAGCGCATCGGTGGTGAAGGGTCGACGGGCCAGCTCGTCCTGGACCTCGCGGACCAGGCGCGGGCGCCGGCCGGAGACTCCGCGGAGGCCATCCTCGCCGGCCTCAACGACCGGCAGCGGGAGGCCGTCACGCACGAGACCGGTCCGCTGCTCATCGTCGCGGGGGCCGGTACGGGGAAGACCGCCGTCATCACCCGCCGGATCGCCTGGCTCATCGCCACCCGCCGGGCGAAGCCGGCCGAGATCCTCGCGCTGACCTTCACCGACAAAGCCGCCGCCGAGATGGAGGAGCGGGTCGACATCCTCGTCCCGTACGGCTATACGGACGTCTGGATCAGCACCTTCCATGCCTTCGGCGACCGGGTGCTCCGCGACCACGCCCTCGACCTGGGGCTGCGCCCGGACTTCCGGATCCTGACCAAGGCGGAGCAGGTCATCTTCTTCCGCGAGCGCCTCTTCGAGTTCCCGCTGGACTACTATCGGCCGCTGGGCGATCCGACCCGCTACGTGGAGGCGATGCTGGCGCTGATCAGCCGGGCGAAGGACGAGGACATCACGCCCGACGAGTACGTCGCCTTCACCGACCAGGTCGTGCGCGCGGCCGAAGCCGATCCCGCCGACCGGGAGCTCGCCGAGCACGCCCGGCGCCAGCGCGAGGTCGCCCTCACCTACAAGCGCTATCAGGAGCTGCTCGCCGCCGAGGGCTGCGTGGACTTCGGCGATCTCATCACGCTCACCCTGCGCCTGCTGCGCGAGCACCCGACCATCCTGAAAGAGTACCAGCAGCGCTTCAGCTATCTGCTCGTGGACGAGTTCCAGGACACGAACTACGCGCAGTTCCAGCTCGTCCGGCTGCTGGCCGCAGCGCGCCCGGAGCCCAACATCACCGTGGTCGGCGACGACGACCAGTCCATCTACAAGTTCCGGGGGGCGGCGATCAGCAACATCCTCTCTTTCATCGACGTCTACCCACACGCCCGGCAGATCGTCCTCACCACGAACTACCGCTCCCACCAGGGCCTCCTCGACGCGGCGTACCGGCTGATCCGCCACAACAACCCGGACCGGCTCGAGGTGAAGACCGGCCTGGACAAGCGACTGCACGCGGTGGCCCCGGCGGGGGCGGCGCCGGAGCACGTCCACCTGGACACACTCAGCAGCGAGGCGGACTGGGTGGCTTCCCGCATCGCCGCGCTCGTCGAGGCGGGTGAGGCATCGTACCGCGAGATCGCCGTGCTCGTCCGCAGCAACATGGACGCCGACCCCTTCATGCGGGCCTTGAACATGCGCGGCGTTCCGTACCGCTTCAGCGGCAGCCGCGGGCTGTACAATCGCGAGGAGATCCGCCTGGCCATCGCCTTCCTGCGGGCCCTGGCGCGGCCCGGGGACAACCTCAGCGTGTACTACCTGGGCGTCTCGCCCCTGTACCTCATCGCGGCCACCGACCTGGCGAAGTCGCTGAGCTACGCCGACCGCAAGAACCGCACCCTCGAGCACGTCTTCCGCCACCTCGACCGCGAGGGATTCTCCGACCTCGCCGACGAGCTGGCCCCGGAGAGCCGGGCGGGGATCGCCAAGCTGCTCGCCGATCTCGAGGAGATGCGGGAGCTGATGAAGGATCACGTCACCGGCCGCGTCCTCTACGAGTACCTCGTTTCGCGCACCGGCTACATCCGCCGGCTGGCCACGAGTGGGGCCGTCGATGACGAAGTGCGGGTGGCCAACCTCGCCAAGTTCTTCGACCTCGTCGCCCGGTACGGCGAGATCGCCGCCTACGACCGGGTGCCGGAGTTCGTCGCCCACCTCGACGACCTCATCCAGGCCGGCGACGATCCCGCCGTGGCCGAGGCGGACTTCGACCAGGACGCGGTCAACATGATGACCGTGCACAAGGCCAAGGGGCTGGAGTTCCCCGTGGTCTTCCTGGTCAGCTGCGTGACCGACCGCTTCCCCACGCGCAACCGCGGGGAGACGATCCCCCTCCCGGATCCCCTGGTGAAGGACATCCTGCCGGGCGGCGACTTCCACCTCCAGGAGGAGCGGCGGCTGTTCTACGTGGGGATGACGCGGGCCAAGCGGGCGCTGTACATGACCAGCTCGCGCGACTACGGGGGCGTGCGGCCGCGCAGGCCGAGCCGGTTCGTCCTGGAGGCGCTCGACCTTCCGCAGGTGGACGTCGCCGCGTACAAGGCCTCTCCGGTGGAGGCCATCCACCGCCACGCCCCGCCGGTCGAGGGCCAACAGCGCCTCGCCGGCGTCATCCCGCCCGACCAGGGCCTGCTGGTGAGCTTCCGGCAGGTCGACGACTACGACACCTGCCCGCTGAAGTACAAGTACACGCACATCCTGCGGGTGCCGCTGCTGCGCGACCACCGCATCGTCTACGGCTCGGCGATCCACGAAGCCATCCGGGAGTACCACCGGCGCAGGGCGCGCCGTCAGCTCGTCACGATCGACGACCTCATCCGCCACTTCGAGCGCGCCTGGATCAACGAGGGGTTCATCAGCCGCGAGCACGAAGACCAGCGCCTGGACGAGGGACGCGAGGTGCTGCGGCAGTTCTACGCTTTCCAGGAATCCAGCGGCCACGTGCCGACCTTCGTCGAGGCGCCGTTCTCCTTCCAGGTGGGCGCCACCCGCGTGAAGGGGCGCTGGGACCGCGTGGACATGCGGGGCGACCAGGTCGTCCTCATCGACTTCAAGACCAGCGACGTGCGCACCCAGAAGGACGCCGACAGGCGGGCGCGGGACAGCCTCCAGCTCGCGATCTACGCCCTGGCCTACCGGGAAGCCTACGGGGTCATGCCCCAGCGCCTCGAGCTGCACTTCCTCGGCCCGCAGCGCGTGCTCGTGGGCACGGCCGAGCCGGACGCCGAGCTGCTCCGGGACACGGCCGGCGTGATCGAGCGCGTCGCCGCGGGGATCCGCGGCCAGCAGTTCATCGCCACGCCCGACTTCTTCCGGGCCTGCCGCTACTGCGCGTTCGCCTCGATCTGCCCCTACACCGCGACCGGCGAGCCGGAGGTGGAGGAGTGATCCGCCTCGTCCATCTCGCCGACCTGCACCTGGGCCGCCCCTTCCAGATGCTGGGGGAGAAGGGCGGGGCGCAGCGCCGCGCCCTGGAGAGCGCCCTCGTCCGGGCCGTGGACCTCGCCATCGCCGAGCGCGCGCACCTCGTTCTCGTCGCGGGCGACCTCTTCGACACCCCGAAGCCCTCGCAGGCGTCGGTGGACGTGGCGGCCCGCGAGCTGCGCCGGCTCGACGATGCCCGCATCCGCGTGGCCCTGGTCGCCGGCAACCACGACGCCGGGCCGGATGGGCGGATCGCCGCGTGGGACCATCTGCGCGAGGCGAACCCGAGCGCGATGCTGTTCGGCCCCGAGACGGAGACCCACGTGCTCGCCGATCTCGATCTGACGATCACGGGGCGGTCACCCTCCGCCGGGACGGCGGGGAGCCCGCTCGCGGAGTGGCCCCGCACGCGCAGCACGACCTTTGCGGTCGGCCTCACCCACGGCTCCTGCTACCGGGCGGGCGTGGTCGAAGGTCCGGCCGTCATCCATCCGCAGGAGATCCGCGCGCTGGGGCTCGACTACCTCGCCCTCGGCGACTGGCACTCGCCCCTCGAGGTGCACGGCCCGCCGCACCCCGCCTGGTACGCGGGCTCCCCCGAGCTCCTCGCCTACGACCAGGAGGGAGCGGGGCACGTCCTGCTTGTCGATCTCCCCGCGCCGGGGCAGGCCCGCGTTTCCCCCCGCCGCGTGGGCCGGCGACGCTATCTGCGCCTGGAGCTCGACCTGGCCTCCTCCGACGATGATGCCGTACGCCGGGCGCTGGAGGCCGCCGCCGATGCCGACACCGTGTGCGATGCGGTGCTGGGCGGCCTCGTTCCCGTCTCCCGGATCGTCGCTCCGCGCGCGCTCGAGGACGAGTACGGCAGCCGCTTCTTCCGGCTGCGGGTCACCAACCGCACGCACGTCTGGCTGGACGACACGCAGCTGGCCGGCGTCCCCGCGGACACGGTGCTGGGCCGGTTCGTCCGGGTGATGCAGCAGCGCATCGCCGCATCGCCGGAGGAGCGGCGGGCCCTGCTGGCGGAGTCGCTGCAGGTCGGCGTGGCCGTCCTGCAGGGGCGCGAGGTGTTGGGATGATCCTGCGCCGCCTGTACCTGCGCCGGTTCCTCGGGCTGGCCGACACGGACTTCGAGTTCGCGCCGGGCGTCAACGTGATCGTGGGCCCCAACGAAGCCGGGAAGTCCACCCTGCGCACGGCGATCCGCACGGTGCTCTACGAGAACCCGGCGACCACTTCGTCCGAGCTGCGCGACCGCTTCCGCACCTGGGGCGTGACCGATCCGCCGGAGCTGGTCCTCGACTTCCAGCTCGACGGGCGCGGCTTCCAGCTGACGAAGAACTTCGCCTCGCGCCACGTGAAGCTGACCGACGGCCTGGGGCGCGCCTGGGAGCAGCACAAAGTCGTGCAGGAGCGGCTCGTCGAGGTCCTCGGCCTGGCCAACGACAAGATCTTCGACGCGACCGCCCACATCGCGCAGACCGAGCTCGAGCGCATCCACCTCAGCAGTATCAGCAAAGAGCTGGGACGGATCATCGGCGGGGGCGGCGAGGACGTCGCGGCCGCGATCCGCAGGCTCGACGCGCACGTCAAGAACCTCGAGCGCGGCAGCAAGGGCGCCGCCGTCAAGGAGCCCGGGCTGCTCGTAGCCCTCGAGCGCAAGACCGGTCTGCTGCGCGATGAGGCAGCGCAGCTCCAGCGCAACGCCGCGGAGGCCGAGCGCGCGCGCGTGGAGCTGGGCGAGCTGACCGCCACGCGAACGGCTTTCGCGGCGGAGTTCGCCGCCACGCAGAGCCTGCTGGAGCGCAACCGCGAGATCCTCCGCGACGAAGACCGCCTGGCCGCGCTCAAGCGCGAGGAAGCGCTGTGGGAGCAGAAGGTCCGCGACATCGAGGAGCT
>DASUAK010000013.1:0-2199 GCA_035763845.1 bacterium
CGGCTTGGTGAAGAACACCGGCACCTCCGGCGGGGCGCTGCCGCTCTCCTTGGCGTGCTCGACATAGTTGCGGCCCATGCACATGATGTTCTTCCGGGGGCGGGGGATCGGCGCGAGCAGCCGGGCCCGGGCCAGCGGCACCGTGCCCTTCCCGGCCTCCGCCAGCGACTCGGCCTCCCGGGCCAGCGCCCGCAGCTCCAGCGTGGGGACCTCGGCGATCAGCTCCAGCATGTCCTGAGGCACGCTCTGCAGCCGCCTGCGCCGCGCGAGGGTCTGCAGGTCCACGATGGCGTCGCCCGCGACGACGCCGACCCGTGCTTCGCCTTTCGCCTGGTACATGCAGAACCGCATCGATGACCTCCGGAGGATGGGTGTTCGGCAGGGGACGATTCTGCGTCTACAGAACGCTACCCTTCGATTTCGACTCCCGGAGGCAGGCAATGCCCAAAGTGATGGTCCTGGCCGGCACCACGAACGGCCTGTTCGTGCTCGAGAGCGACGCCAGGCGCGCCCGCTGGCGGCGCCGCGGCCCGTATCTGAAGGGCGTCTCCGTCAACCACTTCGCCTGGGAGGCGAAGGGCAAGACGCTGTACGCGACGACCTCCACCGAAGGCATCCTCGCCAGCCGCAACATGGGGCGGACCTGGACCCCGATCAACGAGGGCCTCCCGATCCGCAAGGTGTGGACGGTCGCGGTGGACCCCAGAGATGCCAAGCGGCTCTGGGCCGGCACCCACTACAGCTACCTGTTCACCAGCGAGGATCGCGGGAAATCCTGGCAGCCCGCCGGCGGCTACTCCGAGGCGCCCGGCAAGGAGGGCCGCTGGGGCGACTGGGGCTTCGGCACCATCGGCAACTCCCTGCACGGGATCCACATCGATCCGCGGGATCCCAAGCGCATGATCGTCGTCAGCAGCACCAACCACGGCGCCGTCCGCACCGAGGACGGCGGCCAGACGTGGGAGTTCGCCCGCAGCGGCGTGATCGAGGCCTGCCCCTCGGCCGACGCCTCGCTGAAGGGGCGGGACGCCACCGCGGAAGAGCGGTCGCAGACGATCAAGACGCACCTCGAGCAGGTGCACGCCTGCACGCACCGCATCGGCATCTCGCCGGTCGCGACGAGCACCGTGTACCGCCAGCAGCACTGCGGCGTGTACCGCAGCGACGACTTCGGCCGCACCTGGACGGACATCTCCGCCGGCCTGCCGGACCGGCACGGCTTCCCGCTGGCCGTGCATCCCTCGCAGAAGGAGACCGTCTTCGTGGTGCCCGCCTATCAGGGGGCGTGCAAGAAGCACAACTCCTGCATCCAGGGTGCGCTCGACGTCTACCGCAGCCGCACCGGCGGCTACCACTGGGAGAAGCTCAGCGACGGCCTGCCCCGTAAGGTGCACACCGTCGTCCTCCGGCACGGCATGGACGCCGACGCCCTCAAGCCCGCCGGGGTGTACTTCGGCACGACCGCGGGGGAGCTCTACGGCAGCCCCGACGAAGGCGATTCCTGGGTCCGCCTGGCGAAGGGGCTCCCGCGCGTCCAGGGCGTCGTGACGGTCGTGGCGTGATGCCGGCCGTCCCGCGGACGGCCGGCGAGATCGACGCCCTATGGGACTTCACGGACCCGGCCGGGAGCGAGCGGCGGTTCAAGGACGCGGCCGCGCGGCTGGAACCGGACGGCCTTGCCTACGCCGAGGTCGCTACCCAGATCGCGCGGGCGCTGGGGCTGCAGGAGCGGTTCGCTGAAGCCGACCTCGTCCTGGACGAGGTCGAACGACGCCTTCCTTCCGGGCCAAGCCGCCTGCGCGTCCGTTATCTACTCGAGCGGGGGCGCGTCCTGAACTCCTCCGGGCACCCCGAGCGCGCGCGGCCGCTGTTCGTCGAAGCCCTCGATGTCGCCGCGCAGACCGCCGAGGAGTTCTATGCCGTCGACGCGGCGCACATGGTGGCGATCGCCTCCACGGGCGACGAGCAGCTCGAGTGGAACCGCCGGGGACTCGCGATGGCCGCGGCCGGCCGCGATCCCCGCGCCCGGGGCTGGAAGGCCTCCCTCCTCAACAACCTCGGCTGGGCGCTGCACGAGCGGGGCGAGCGGGTCGAGGCCCAGCGGTGCTTCGAAGAGGCCCTGCAACTGCGGATCGAGCAGGGGAACGCCCACCGCATCCGCCACGCCCGCTGGGCGGTGGCGCACGGCCTGCGCTCGCT
>DASUAK010000014.1:0-7245 GCA_035763845.1 bacterium
CCCGCCGGGACGAGCGGCGGATCGTCGATGCGCTCCTGCAGATGGCGGAGCGGCTGGGACGGATGCTCGGCGATCCGTGGTGGGGAGAGGCGCTCGCCGGGGCGGCACGCCGATGAACACGATGACCCTGCCGAAGGTCCAGCGCCGGCCCCAGACTGTGAGCGGCTTCCTGCGGGAGCGGCCCCACGCCACCCTGGCCGCGCTCCCGCTCGCCTTCTTCGCCGTGTTCCTCATCTATCCGCTGATCCTCATGTTCCTCGTCAGTGTCCGCAACTACGTGCCGACGCAGATCGTGGGCGACCGGCTCACGCTCGAGAACTACGCCCGGTTCCTGCTCGACCCGTTCTACCGAGGGATCCTGCTCTCCACGCTTCGTCTGGCCGCCATCGTCAGCGTGGCCGCGCTCGTCATCGCCTACCCGCTCGCCTACTACCTCTCCCGCACGACCAGCCGGGCGAAGGGCTGGCTCGTCTTCCTGCTGCTTACCCCGCTGATGGTCGGCATCGTGGTACGCACCTATGGCTGGATCGTGCTGCTCGGCCGCAACGGGACGATCAACCAGCTCCTGCTCGCGGCCGGCATCGTCCGGGAGCCGGTGCGCATCCTCTTCACGGAGACGGCCGTCGTCCTCGGTCTGATCGAGGTCCTGCTGCCCTATATGATCTTCCCTCTGATCTCCGCGCTGCAGAAGGTGGACCCGACCCTGGAGGCGGCGGCCGCGACGCTGGGCGCGAGGCCGGCCGAGGTGCTGCGGCGCGTCGTCCTGCCGCTCAGCCTGCCCGGGATCGTCTCGGGGACGGTGATCGTCTTCACCCTCTCGGCCGGCGCGATCGTCACGCCGGCCATTCTCGGCGGGCCGCGCACGCAGACGATGGGGACGCTGATCTACCAGCTCATGACCGCGACGCTGAACTGGCCGTTCGGGTCGGCGGTGGCCTTCATCCTCCTCGCCTTCGAGGCCATCCCCGTGTTCCTCTTCTTCACGGTCACGGCCCGGGCGTGGGGCGGAAGGGCGCGCTGATGGCGCTGCGCTGGCTCAACCGCGTCTACCTCGTCCTGGTCTTCGTCTTCCTCCTGGCGCCGGTCGTGGTCGCGGTCTTCACTTCATTCAACCCGACCCGCCTGAATCTCTTCCCCCCGAAGGGGTTCTCGCTGCAGTGGTACCGGGAGTTCCTCCAGGCCGAAAATTTCACCCACGCCTTCGTCGCCGTGAGCCTGAAGCTGGCCCTCATCGTCGCCGTGATCACGGGCCTCCTGGCGCTGCCGGTGGCCTACGCCCTCAGCCGCTACCGCTTCCGGGGACGCACGCTGATGCAGACGATGTTCCTCTCGCCGATGATGGTCCCGCAGATGGTCGTCGGGATCGCTCTGCTGCTCTTCTTCGCCCGCTACACCTTCGCCGACGAGCTGCGCATCATCATCGGCCACGCCCTCATCGCCCTGCCCATCGCCGTGCGCGCGATCACGGCCAGCCTGGAAGGCAGCGACCCCCAGCTGGAGGAGGCGGCGAAGAGCCTGGGCGCCAACCCGCTGCAGACCTTCGCCCGCGTCACCGTCCCGCTGATCGGCTCGGGGCTGCTGGCGGCGATGCTCTTCGCCTTCACGCTCTCGTTCACCGACGTGAACGTCGCCCTGTTCCTGACCGGGCCGCGAACGACGACCCTGCCCGTGGAGGTGTTCGCGTACCTGCGCTGGGAGAGCACCCCGGTCATTGCCGCGGTCGCCGCCGTACAGGTCGGGATGATCCTGGTCGTGGCCCTGCTGATCAACCGGCTGGCCGGGCTGGATGCCATCCTGAAGTACTGAGATGGGAGAGCCAGACCACATCGGGGAGGTGGGGGATGCTGATCAAGGCAGAAGGTGATCAGATCGAACTGGTGCTCAGCCGGAGAGATCTCCTCCGGTTGGGCCTCACGGCGGCGGGGGCGGCCGCGGCCGGCCGCGTCATCGGCGCGCTGGGCGGGAGCCCGGCGGCCGTCAGCGCGGCCCCGGCGTCGGACCTGAACCTGCTCTTCGCCGGCGGCACCTGGAAGGAGTACTTCGAGCGGATCTACGCCCGGCCGTTCGAGAAGGAGAAGGGCGCCCGCGTCGTCTTCAGCGTCGGCGACTCGGGCCAGCAGATCTCCCGGGTCATCGCCGAGCGCAACAACGAGCGGTTCGACATGATCCACATCCACCAGTACGCCGCCGCCCAGCTCAACGAGCTGGGCCTGCTGGTACAGCCCGATCCGCGCGTCGTAACGCACCTGAAGGACATCGATGAGGCGTTCCGCTTCCCGTTCTTCGTAGGCAAGGTGCTGGCGCCCTTCGGCCTGGCCGTGAACACGAAGCGCGCTACCAAGAAGGTCACCTCCTGGAAGGACCTCTGGGATTCGGCCTTCTCGGGGAAGGTGGCCCTGCCGAAGTGGGAGTGGGTCGGCAACACCTGGTTCTATGCCGTGAACCGCGTCTGGGGCGGGAACGAGGCGAACATCGATCCCGGTATCGCCAAGTGCCGCGAGCTGGTCCGGAGCAACCGCGCCGTGGTCATGAACAACGTCGAGCACGGCATCGCCCTGCTCACGAACGAGGAGACTTGGATCGAACCCTTCTACACCGCGCGCACGGAGCAGGCCCGCGACGCCGGCGCTCCTGTCGAGTTCGTCTTCCCCGCCGAGGGCGGGCTCAACTGGACGTTCAACCTGGGGATCATCAAGGGCCGCACCGCGGCCAGCACGACGCTGGCCCAGGAGTTCCTCAACTCCACCCTGGACCCGGTGCGCCAGGCACAGTTCGGCATCCTCACCGGGTACCCGCCGACCAACAAGCGCGCGCAGGCGCTGCTGCCGAGGAACTCGAACGTGCTGCTGACGGCCGACCAGATGGCCAACCTGGGCAAGATGCGCTTCGACATCAAGGCGATGCTGGACAACCGCGACCGGCACGCCGAGCGCTGGAACAAGGAAGTCATCGGCTGACGGCCGTGGCCGCGCCGCTGTCGCTGATTGGGGTCCAGAAGCTCTACGGGCACGTCCTCGGGGTGGGGCCGCTCAGCCTCGAGGTCGCCCCGGGCGAGTTCGTCTCGCTCCTGGGCCCCTCCGGGTGTGGGAAGACGACGACCCTGCGCATCGTGGCGGGTCTCGAGCGGCCGACCGCCGGCACGGTGCACATCGGGGACGAGGAGATCACCGCGGCCCCCAGCTATCGCCGCAACATCGGCCTGGTGTTCCAGAACTACGCGCTCTTTCCTCACCTGTCGGTGTACGAGAATGTGGCCTTCGGCCTCCGCTACCGGGACGTCGCCGGGGCGGAGGCACGCCGCCGGGTGGGGGGCGCCCTCGAACTGGTCGGGCTCGCCGGCTACGAGCAGCGTCTCCCCCGCCAGCTCTCGGGCGGGCAGCAGCAGCGGGTCGCCCTGGCCCGCGCGATCGTGATCAGCCCGCGCATCCTGCTCCTCGACGAACCGCTCAGCAACCTCGACCTGGCCCTCCGCCAGCGCATGCAGGCAGAGATCAAGCGCATCCAGCGGGAGGTCGGGATCACGACCGTTTACGTGACGCACGACCAGACGGAGGCCTTCGGGCTGTCGGACCGGATCGCCGTGCTCTTCGCCGGACGGCTGCATCAGTACGCCCGGCCGGACGAGCTGTACGAGCGGCCGGCGACGCCTGAGGTCGCCGATTTCATCGGGGAGACCAACACGCTGGACGGGCGCCTCGGCCGCGTGAACGGCCGGCTGGTCTTCACGACGACACGGGGTACCGAGCTGGTCGTCTCCCCCGAACACGTGCCGTCCAGCGGGGAGGGGGTGCGTCTGTTCATCCGCCCGCACCGCGTCCGCTTCCTGCCGCCGGGGGCCGAGGAGACCGGACCGAACCTCTTCGAGGCCACGGTGGACCGCTTCGTCTTCGGGGGCGACGTGCTGCGCGCGACGGTACGCCTGCGCCAGGGCGACGTCGTCCAGATCAGCGCCCACAACCGGCAGGAAACCCGCGAGGCGATGCAGCGCGGCTCCCTGCGCATCCAGTTCCGGCCCGAAGACCTTCAGGTGTTCCCCTCGGACGGGAAGGAGGCCGATCGTGTTCCAGTTCGCTGACGCGAAGGTCCCCCCGGGGCAGGTCGCGCGGACCAGTTTCCCTCTGCTGACCGCCCCGGACGGGGAGCGCATCGACGCCCCCGTCATCATCATGAACGGCGCTCGGCCCGGGCCGGTCCTCTGGATCCAGGCCTGCATCCACGGCAACGAAGTGGGCGGGACGCTCTCACTGCACCGCCTGCTCGCCACCCAGCGGCCCGCCCAACTCACCGGCACGATCGTCGCCGTGCCGGTGCTGAACATCCCGGCCTTCCGCCTGCGGAGCCGCGAGAGCCCGGTGGACCATGCCAACCTCAACCGCGTCTTCCCGGGCAACCCGGGGGGCCGCTTCAGCGACCAGATGGCCGACCGGATCTGGCGGACCGTCCGCGCGACGGCGACCGCCGCTCTCGACCTGCACAGCGCGGGCGACCTCGGCCGCGTGCCTTTCTACGCCATCTATCATGCCGACGACTCCCCGGCCAGCGGCACCGCCCGGCGGATGGTGGAGGCCGTCGGGACGCCGCACCTCTGGGCGTCCCAGGCCGACTGGCTCACCGGCGCGATGTTCACGCGGCTGACCCAGGAAGGCATCCCGGCCGTGATCGTCGAGGTCGGAGGAGGGGACGTCACGGATGACGACCTGCGCCACTTCGAGCAGGCCCTGCACGGCGTCCTTGCTGCGCTCGAGATGATCGAGGAGCCGGTGGTCCGCCAGCAGCGCTACACCATCCTGGGCGCCTCGCAGATGATGCAGGTGCGATCCGGGGGGATCCTCGTGCCCGCGGCGAGACCCGGCGACATCGTCCCGAAGGAGGCCGTGCTGGCCGAGCTGGTCGATGCCTACGGCGATGTCGTCGAGACGATCCGCAGCCCGTTCGCCTCGGGTTTCGTCGCCTCGATGCGGCGGCGGGGCCTGGCCGTCCATCCCGGGGAGCGCGTGAGCATCATGCTCGAGGTTGTGCGCGAGGAAGGCAGCCGTGGCTGAGGACCGGCGCTGCTATCTGCCGGAAATGACCTGGCCTGAGGTCGCCCGGGCGCTTGAGGGGGCCCGGGTGGTCCTCATCCCCGTCGGGGCGCAGGAGCAGCACGGGCCGTACCTCTGCACCGCCTGCGACGCCGCCCGCGCCCTCGAATTCACGCGGCGCCTGGGCGACCGTGTCTTCCCGCTGGCGCTCGTCGCTCCCGCGGTGACGATGGGCGTCTCCCCGCACCACCTCAACTTCCCCGGGACCATCTCCCTGCGGCCCGAGACGTTCGCCGGGGTGCTGCTCGATCTCGTGGACAGCCTGGCGCGGCACGGCGTGCGCAAGTTCCTGGCCCTGAACGGCCACGGAGGGAACGACCCTACCCTCGGGGTGGTGGCGCACACGCTGCTGCGGCGCGGCGACGTCGAGTTCGCCTATACCAGCTTCAAGGCGTTCGGCACCAGGGCGCTGGGAGACCAGGTCGCGGCCACCGCCATCCAGCACGCGGGAGCGTGGGAGGTCTCGATGGCGATGGAGCTTGCCCCCTGGGTGGTACGTTCCGAGGCGTTCACGCCCGGCGACTTCGGAGGGTACCCCTACAAGTACACGGCGTACGAGAGCAGCCGGCGGGTCAACGTGGCCTATGCCTGGGACGCTCTGACGGGGAACGGGGCGATCGGGGACCCGCGCGGAACGGACGGGCGGCTCGGCCGGGCGATGGTCGAGGAAGCGCTCGTCGATCTGGCAGAGTTCGTGCGTGATTTCGCCAAGGACCGGCCGGCTTCGCGGCTGGCTCAGGCAGAGGAGGCCCGATGATGGGACAGCAGACGGCGATCGTGGGAGCGCGGCTGATCGACGGGACTGGAGCGGACCCGGTCGACCGCTCCGTCGTGGTGTTCGACGGGGACCGCATCGCGGCAGTGGGCGCGGCCGGACGCGTGTCCGTTCCGCAAGGGGCGAGGGTGATCGACGGCGAGGGCATGGCCGTGCTGCCGGGCCTGATCGACGCGCACGTGCACATCTCGATGACGGGGGCCGCGGACCTGCTGACCATGTCCGCCCACCGCTCCCTGCCGCAGATCGCCTTCGACACCGTGAGCCACCTGGCCGCCACCGTGGAGGCCGGCGTCACCTCGATCCGGACCGTCGGCGACATCGGCCACGTGGACATCGCGGCCCGGAACGCGATCAACCAGGCCCGGCTGCGCGGTCCCCGGATCTGTGCGGCCGGCAAGGGGCTGACGTCCACCGGCGGCCACGGCACCGTCATCCCGCCGTGGCTGCGGACCTCCTACGGGGACATCTCCGAGGTCGTGGATGGCCCCGAGGCGGCCCGGGCCGCCGTGCGGCGCCAGATCGAGGCCGGGTGCGACCACATCAAGCTCTTCCAGACGGGCGGGGTCGTCGATCCGGGCGGCCGGATCGAATCTGAGGAGTTCGACGCCGAGGAGTTGCGGACCATCGTCGGGACGGCCCGGCTGGCCGGGCGCCCCGTGGCCTGTCACGCGCACAACAAGCATGGGATCCTGCACGCGATCGCCGCGGGCGTGCGCTCGATCGAGCACGGCATGTACTTCGACGAAGAGTGCGGGGCCCGGGCGATCGAGGCGAACGTCTTCCTCGTGCCGACCCTGATCGTCATGGACCAGATCCTCCGCCACGGCCGGGGGGCGGGGCTGCCCCAGTTCATGATCGACAACGTCGGCGACCGCACGAAGCAGCACCACACCAACGTCCAGCTGGCCTCCCAGATGGGTGTGAAGGTCGTCACCGGCACCGACGCCGGTTCCGTCCTGACCCCTCACGGAGCGGCGGCCGGAATGGAGGTGGCGATGCTGGTCCGGGCCGGCCTGCGCCCGCTCGACGCCATCCGCGCCGCGACGTCCACGGCGGCCGAGCTGCTGGGCTGGGAATCACGCCTGGGGACGCTGGAGGCCGGCAAGCTGGCCGACGTCATCCTCGTGGCGGGCGACCCCCTGTCCAGGCCGGAACTGCTCGGGCAGCCGGAGTCGGTCCGGGCGGTCTTCATCAACGGCGTCCAGGTGAAGGGCGGGGTGAACTAGTCCGTTCCCGCCAGCACCTCGATCCGGTTGTCGTGGAGGGCGATCAGCCGGATGCGCAGGGGGATGGGAGCGTCCGTCAGGTCGAGGAACGGGTTGATCTTGGCCAGTTCCTTCTGCACGAGTTCCACGGGCAGGGGAGAGCCCGCGACCAGGACCTCCT
>DASUAK010000015.1:0-3793 GCA_035763845.1 bacterium
GCGCTCGAGGATCTCGGCCTTGGTCAGGCGGCGCTCGATCTCCACGGCCAGCATGATCTCGGCCAGCTTGCGGCTGAAGACGCGCTTCTGGGTGAGGAAGACGCTGCGCGCCAGCTGCTGGGTGATCGTGCTGCCGCCCTCGCGCAGCTCCCGGGCGAGGAAGTTCCGCCACATCGCCCGCACCGAGCCGCGGAAGTCGACGCCGTGGTGCTGGTAGAAGCGCTCGTCCTCCACGGCGATGACGGCCTGCTGCAGCGCCTGCGGGATCCCGTTCAGCGGGACGTAGTCCCGGTTCTCGCGGAAGAGGCTGGCGATGAGCTCGCCGTTGCTGGCGTAGATCCGGGTGGCCTCGCTCGGCGGCTGGTAGAGAGCGGAGATGTCCGGCAGCTTCGCGGCGAAGGCCATCCCCATCCCGGTGACCAGGCCCACGCCGATGAGCATGACCGCGATGAGGGTGAGGAGGACGCCCGCAGTGACGCGCCACCACCGCTCACGGTACCAGGGACGGCGGCGGGGGCGGCGCGCGGACGGACGGGTCGAGCCGGAGATGCGTCGCGTGGTGTCGCCGTTCGCCATTTCTTTCCCCTACTCTAGCACCGACCCTGTCCCCCTTCCACCCGGCCCTCCGGCGACCCTGCGCCGGGTATACTACGCTCACCCGGGCCCGTGCGGCCCGGCCGGGAGGCTCCCGATGATGACGCAGCGGTTCGCGATCGGCCTGACCGCAGTCAACTTGCTCGTGCTGACCCTCCTCCTGGCCCGACAACCCGCGCTCACGGCTCCTGCCGATGGAACCCTACGGGGTCGAGTCTTCGAGTTAGTGGACGACCACGGCCGCGTCCGGTCAAGCCTCAAAGTGGAAACGGATGGCGAGGTCGTCTTCCGACTGATAGACCCCGCCGGCACCATCCGGGTGAAGCTGGGCGCGGGGGCCGGCGGGTCCGGACTGGTCCTGTTGGACGAGACGACGGCGGTCGGCGTCCACCTCCTCGCCCGCCGGCAGGCCCGCACTACGACGCCCAACACCACCAGAATCGTCCTCGAAGGCGCCGGCGGCCGGAGGGTAATCCAACCATAGGACTCTCTACCAGGTGGAGGTGTTCCGTGCCGAAGGCCAATCGCGGCGGCTGGAAGACCTGCTCCCGGGGCCACAAGTACCGCGGCCCGGGCGGCTGTCCGACCTGATGGAAGCGCCATCGCCGCACCGGGCGTGCGGTCGTCAGTCAGAAGAAGCGCCGCTGATCGGCGGAGATCAGAGTGGTGGGTCTCAGTGCGACGCCGTCCGGAGCTCCGATGTGCGGTAGGTGCGGATCGACCCGACGATCGCGTGGAAGACTTCCGCCGAGGACCCGTCCAGTTCGGTGTCGATCCGTACGAGGATCTCCCCGCCGCCCCCGCGCACACCGGCCGGAAGTTGTCCCGCCCGAAGATAGCCGATCACGACCACATACTCGTCCAGGCCTGTGAACGAGTAGCGAATGGCTCTGTTCCCGAAGAGCGAGATGAGATCGGGGCCGCTCGTGTAGCCGCCCCGGCTCTGCTTGACGCTCTCTTTCACATGACGGAACTCGGCGTCGACGTACTGGCTGGGAGTGTGCTCCGGGACAGGACTTCCGTAGGCATAGCCCGTCGGCCAGAACACCAGCCGGACCGGGATCACCGACAGATGGCCCGGCCGAATCTGTCGGGCGAAGGTGACGATGCTGGCCCAGCCGCCTTCGGTGACGTCCTGCTGAACCGCGGACACTCCGAGGGGGATGTCGAACGCCACGCCGACCTGCTCGACCCGGATCGTGCGCCTCGCCGGTGCGGACGCCGCGGGCGCGACGAGAGTGACGGCCACGGTGAGCGCCGTGACGAGCAGGACGACGGCATGCTTTCCGCTCACCCTCGCTCCTCCCGACGACTCATCGCCGTGGTGGGCGCCGGTCGCCGTGATGTGCCGGCTACGCGAACGGGCCCCAGGTCCAGGTGTCGCTCAGAAGCGTGCGCCCGTCTCCCCCGCCGAAGAGGACGAACGACTGCGCGGAGGGATCGAACGCCACCGCGGCGCCCGCGCGGCGGGACGGAGCGCCGGCGCTGCTGTACTGCGTCCAGCCGCGGTCGAGCAGCCAGGTGTCGTTCAGGGCACCGAGCTCGTCGAAGCCGCCGAAGAGCAGCACCAGCCCTCCGGTCGGGTCAGACGCCATCGCGGCGTAGCGGCGGGCCGCGGGCCATGTGCTGAAGGTGATCTGCGTCCAGCTCTGGCCGTCCCAGGCCCAGGTCTCGCTCGCCCCGCGCGTCGAGCCCTGGAAGTGCGTACCGCCGAAGAGGACCAGCCGGCCCAGCCCCGCGCTGTAGGCCATCGTGGCCCCGCGCGTGGGCAGCGGCTTCGATTCCGGGTTGAGCACCCGCCACCGCGTGCCGTTCCAGGCCCAGGTGTCACTGAACATCTTGTCCCCGTAGCCGCCGAACATGAGGAGGCTCTCCGTGGCGGGATCGTAGGCCATCGCGGCCGCCGCCCGCGCCGCGGGACCGGTGGAGGGACCCGGCGTCCAGTTCCGACCGTTCCACAGCCACGTATCGCCGAGGAAGCCGTTCAGATTGCCACCGCCGAACAGGACGACGATGCCGGTGGGTGGATGATAACCGATGCACGCGCGCGAGCGCGCCGGAGGGCTGGCCTTGGGCGACCGGAGCGTCCAGCTGCGGCCGTCCCACGTCCACGTGTCGGCGTCGGCCGCATCCTGCCCTCCCCCTCCGCGGATCTCTCCACTGAAGAGCAGGATGGTCCGGTGGGCGGCATCATAGGTCATCGCGGCGCCGAACCGGGGGCTGGGGGCCGCCTTCGGCGTCAGTCGCCGCCAGCGGATGGAATCGGCCGGCGCAGCCAGCAGGCGCTCCAGACGCGTGACCGGCGCGGCGAGGGCCGCCAATCCGCCCGCGGCGAGGGCCGCGAGCACCTGCCGTCGGTTGAGACGGTGCGACAGGAGGCTCTCCATGGCTCCTCCTATCCCTTCCCAACCGGTCGGGGTCAGAGTCCTGCCGTCAGTTCCTCGAGTCGCCCGAACGGGATGGGCGGCACGGGATCAGGGGCCGGCGGGCGCAGCACCAGGTGCCACCAGCCCACGTCGTGCCAAGCGCCGTGCTTGTATCCCACGGCGTGGTAGACGGCTAGAGACCGGAAGCCGAGCGACTCGTGCAGGCCCACGCTGGCCGGGTTCGGCAGCGTGATCCCCGCGTAGGCATTGTAGAATCCCTGGCGCTCCAGCAGCGCCAGCAGCGACGTGTACAGCGCCCGCCCCACCCCCATCCTCCGCGCATTGTGGTGGACGTACACCGAGACGTCGACCGACCACTGGTACGCGGCCCGCGAGCGGTGGCTGCCCGCATAGGCGTAGCCGAGCAGGGCATCTCCCCCGCTCCAGACCAGCCATGGGAAGCGGACCAGCGTTTCAGTGATGCGCGTCCGCATCTCCTCAACATCCGGCGGTTCCATCTCGAACGAGATGGCGGTGTCGCGTACGACAGGCGCGTAGATGGCAAGGATAGCCTCGGCGTCGTCTGCGGTCGCGATTCTGATCGCCGCATCCATGAGAACCTCCCAAAGCGAAACGCCCGGGCTCTGGTCCGGGCGTCTCGGGTCGGAACACTATCAGGCGACTACTGTGCAATTCTGGTGGAGACGAGGAGATTCGAACTCCCGACCTCCGCAATGCGAGTGCGGCGCTCTCCCAACTGAGCTACGTCCCCACGAACAGCCGTATTATACTCGCCCCCGACCGTTTGTGCCAAGCGGAAGAGACTCTCCCCT
>DASUAK010000016.1:0-11671 GCA_035763845.1 bacterium
TCCGCCGAGCCGTCGGAGCCGCGGTAGAAGCGGTCCAGCAGGGGGCGCAGCGTCTCGTTCGCCAGGTCTCTGTAGCTCGACGGCACCACGATGGGCGAGCCGCCGAGGGCCTGCTCGAAGATCTCCTTCACCCGCGGCCAGGCCAGCGTGGCGAACATCCGTCCCGCGGCGGCGTACTCGGTCCTGGGCAGTTGGCTTCCGCCGGGGCCGGGGGTAGGCTCGGCCGCCATCGCCGTGGTGAGCCCCCAGATCATGTGGCGCCAGGCCAGCACCTCCCCGACCTGCGTCTGCACCCCGCGGTAGATCTCGGTGCCGGTGGCGGCGACGCCCTTGGCCAGCAGTCCGGCCATGAAGTCGAGCTTCACGGCCAGGCGGGTCAGGGACTGGAAGTTGTAGCGGTTGAGGAAGCCCGAGGCCGCGTAGAAGCCGGTCGCCTTTTCGATGTTCCGGTAGACCAGCACGTTCTCCCAGGGGATGAAGGCCTCGTCGAAGATCAGCACCGCGTCGTTCTCGTCGAAGCGGCTGCTGAGCGGGTAGTCCATCGGGCTGTGCGCCGCGGCTTCGTACGATGCCCGGCAGATCAGCTTCTGTCCGCGGGTATCGAGCGGGGCGAGGAAGACCAGCGCATAATCTTCAGCCTTGCCCTGCTCGAGGTTCGTCGCGCTGTTCTGCGCCACGAAGGTCGCGTGCGTCAAAGCCGAGCCGGTGGCCAGCATCTTCGCGCCGCTGACGATGATGCCGCCGTCGGTCTCCCGGACGACGTGGACGAAGACATCGGCCACCTCGTGCACCGGCTTATTGCGGTCCACCGGCGGGTTGACGATGACGTGGTTGAGGAACAGCGTCTTCGTCGCGTACTCCTTGTACCAGCGGCTCGCGTTCTCGGTGAACGGCTCGTAGAAGTCCGGCGCGGCGCCGAGCGTGGCCATGAACGACGCCTTGTAGTCCGGCGTGCGGCCCATGAAGCCGTAGGAGAAGCGGGCCCACGTGACGATCGCCTCCCGGGCCTCCAGCAGCTCCTGCGAGGAGTAGCTGGGCTTGAAGAACTTGTGCGTCTGGATCCCGTGGCGGTCGGTGCCCAGGAGCACGGGCGCGAGGGCGGGGTCGTGCATCGCGTCGTAGAGGCGGGCGATGGAGCGCGCCGCGTTGCGGAAGGCCCGATGGGTCGTGACGTCGGCGACCCGCTCCCCATAGATGTAGACCTCCCGCCCGTCGCGGAGGCTCTCCAGGTACTCCCGGCCGGTGAGCGGCCGGGCAATGGTCTCGAGCATCACGTCTTCCTCCCAGGTAGGCGCGTCACGATCCCTCAGAGCTTCAGCAGCCGCCGGGCGTTGTCCCGGAGCATTCGCTGCTTGACCGCGGCCGGCGCGGACATCTCCTCGATCGCCGCCAGCGTCAGCCGGATGTAGCGTGAGCCGCCCTCGATGTCGAAGGGCATGTCGCTCCCGAACAGCTTCTGCATATAGAAGCCGGGCGGCGCCGTGGCCACGACCTCGTCGAAGAAGCGCTTCGGGAGGATGTGCGCCGAGATGTCGATCCGCTGCGCCTCCGTCATGGTCACCTCGCCGTCACGCCCTGGATGCTGATCTTCTCCACACGCCGCCCTCGCGCACCGCGCGCCAGGCCTCCACGAACCCGCCCGGGAAGGCGAGGACGATCACGAGGAAGAGCACGCCGAAGATGAGCAGGTGCAGCTCGACGAGCTTGAGGGCGAGGGTTTCCCGCAGCAGGAGGAACACCGCGGCGCCGGCGATGGGTCCGGCGACCGTGCCTACGCCGCCGAGAAAGGTGATGAGCAGCGCGTCGAACGTCCACAGCGGGCTGAAGGCGAACTGCGGATAGAAGCTCACGTGGTAGAAGCCGAAGACCCCGCCGGTCGCGCCGGCCAGCGCGCTGCTGAGCACGAAGGCGGCCAGCTTGTGGCGGAAGGCGTGAACCCCGCTCGCCTCCGCCACCCCCTCGTCCTCCCGCACCGCGGCCAGCCCGTACCCGAACCGCGAGCGGGTGAGCCGCCAGGCCGCGGCCGTCGTGACCGCGGCGACGAAGAGCGCGAGGTAGTAGCGCGGCGCCAGCGCGTAGCCCGCCAGAGCCGCGGTGGGCAATGTGGAGACCTCCGGCCACAGGTTGCCGGTGGTGATGCGGAGGATCTCCGCCACGGCCAGCGTGCCGATCGCGAAGTACGGCCCGTGCAGGCGCAGCGACGGCGCCCCGACGGCAAGCCCCGCCGCCGCGGCGGCGAGCGTCCCCGCCCCGAGCGCGGGGAGGACGCCGGCCCCCTGGAACCACAGGAACCGCGTGATGAGCGCTCCGATGCCGAAAAAGGCCGCGTGTCCGAGGTTCACCTGCCCGCCGAAGCCGCTCAGAAGGTTCCAGCTCTGCGCCAGCGCCACGTTGAGGAAGATGAGGAGCCCCCAGGTGAGATAGCTGCGGCTGTCCGTCACCAGCGGCACCGCCGCGAGAGCGGCCGCCGCGGCGGCCAGGAGAGCGATGCGGGCCCCGGATCTCATCGGGAGAACAGCCCCTGCGGGCGGACGCTGAGCACGAGGAGGAAGAGCCCCAGGCCCACCACCTCCCGGTAGGCGTTGCCCAGGAGGAAGCCGCTCATCGACTCCACGACGCCCAGGAACAGCCCGGCGACGAACGTTCCGAGGATGTTGCCCATCCCGCCGAGGACGATGACGATCAGCGCTTTCAGGGTCCAGTGCAGGCCGATCGCCGGGCTGATCGCGTCGGAGACGCTGACCAGCACGCCGGCGACGCCCGCCAGCGCCGAGGCCAGCGCGAAGGCGGTCAGGTAGATGCTGTCGATCGGGATGCCCACGAGCGCCGCGGCCTGCTCGTCCTCCGCGGTGGCGCGGATGGCGGTGCCGCGCCGGCTGCGGGTCAGGAAGAGGTGCAGGCCGCCCAGGAGCAGGAAGGCCAGGGCGAGGGCGCCCAGCCGCGAGAGGGGCACCACCACCGTGCCGAGGGCGAGCACCTTGCCCGCGTAGGCGGGCGTGACCGCGCGCTCGTCCGCCTCCCACAGGAGGATGGCCAGCGTCTGCAGCACCAGGGTGAGCCCGAAGCCGATGAGGATGGAGTTCTTGATCTTGTGCGTCTCGTCGGCGCGGACGAGGTGGCGGAACAGGCCGCGGAACAGCCCTGCGCCCACGAAGAACAGGACCGGCGCGGCGGCGAAGACCGAGAGGAACGGATCGATGCGGCCGAGGGTGAACAGCCAGACGCTCACGTAGCCGCCGAGCATGATCAGCTCGCCGTGGGCGACGTTGAGCATCTTCAGCACGCCGAACGCCAGCGAGAGCCCGACCGCGCCGAGGCCGTAGAGCCCCCCGACCAGCAGGCCGAAGACCCCGTTCTGGAGCAGGATCGCACTGCTCACGTCAGCTGCTCCACCCGCGCCGAGGCGGCGCCCAGGTAGATCTCGACGACCTCCGGCCGTGCCAGCGTCTCCTGCGGCGCCCCGGCGGCGATCTCGCGCCCGGAGTTGAGCACGATCACGCGGTCGCACAGGGCGCGCACGGCCCGCACGTTGTGCTCCACGATGAGCAGGGTCGCGCCCTGGCGGCGGATGCGCCGGAAGAGGTCGAGGAGCGCGTCCACCTCGGTGGGGTTGAGGCCGCCCAGGGGCTCGTCCAGCAGCATGATGGCGGGACGGACCGCCAGCGCCCGGGCGATCTCCACCCGCTTGCGGTCGGTCAGGGTGAGGCGGGCGGCCGGGATCGCCGCCTTCCCGCCCAGGCCGACCAGGTCGAGGAGCTGCGCGCTCTCCGCGCGGGCCTGCGATGCGGGCGGCCGGTCGCGCGCATACAGACGGGCCACGAGCACGTTGTCGAGCGCGGAGAGGCTCGGCAGCGGCCGCACCAGCTGGAAGGTGCGCGCGATCCCCAGGCCCGTCCGCCGGCTCGCCGCCAGGCGCGTGATGTCCCGTCCGGCCAGATAGACCCGCCCGGCGTCGGCTCTCAGCGCGCCGGCGATGAGGTTCAGGACAGTCGTCTTGCCTGAGCCGTTGGGGCCGAGCAGGCCGACGATCTCGTCCCGCCCGACCCCGAACGACACGTCGATGACCGCGCGGAGGCCGCCGAACGTCTTGGACAGGCCCTCGACGCGCAGCAGCTCCGGGCGATCACCGCTCACGCCACGGCTTCGCCGGGTACTGGAGCGGCACTGCGCCGCCGCCCTGGGGCCACACCCGCACCTGGCGGCCGCCCTGCCACTGGTTCAGCACGAACTGCACGATGCCCGTTCCGTCGGCGCGGAAGCGCACCGGCCCGGCCACGGTCATCGTATTGGTGGAGGCCAGCGCGTCGCGGATCGCCTGGGGCTCGGCCCGTCCGGCCCGTTCGACCGCATTCGCCACGATCTGCACGCAGGCGTAGGCCGGACCCGTGGTGACATCGGCCGGCCGTCCCACCTTGGCCTGGTGCTTGGTGTTGAGGTCGGCCACGCCCGCATACTCCAGCGAAGAGTGCCAGCCCGGCGCGAAGAGGACGTAGTCGCCGTCCTTGCCGAGGGCCTGCGTCCAGGAGACCGCGTCGGGGGCCCGGATCATCAAGATGGTCTTGGGCGTGAAGTCGAGCTCCTTCATCTGCCGGATGAGGCCGATGCCGTCCGGCGGGGTGGGCAGGGCGAACACCGCCTCGGCATTCGCCGCCTTGGCCCGCAGGATGATGTCGGAGAAGTCGCGCGTGCCAACGGAGTACTCGCCCGACATCACGATCTGGTAGCCGAACTCGCGGGAGCGGGCCGTCCACAGCCGTTCCATCTCGCGGCCCCAGTCCGTGCGCTCGGCGAAGACGGCGACCCGGGTCGGGCGCTGGCCGGCGGGCACGGTCGCGTTCAGGAAGCGGTACATCCCGATGGCGATGTCCGGCGACTTGATGAAGGGGGAGAAGAGGTACTTGAACCCCTGCTGGTGGACCGCCCAGAGGGCGAACGCCACGCCGCAGTACGGGATGCGGTTCTTCTCGGCGACGGCCGCGGCCGCGGCATGCAGGTCGCTGCCGAATCCGCCCAGGTAGGTCACGGCCCCCTGGGAGGCCAGCGTCTCCAGGCGGCTCACCGTCTTCGTCGGATCCGACTCGTCGTCGAGCACCATCAGCTCGAGCGGCATGCGGCGGCCGCCCACCTGGACGCCGCCGCGGGCGTTGATGTCTTCCACCGCGATCTCGTAGCCGGCCCGGATCTGGGCGCCGCCCGCCGCGAACCGCCCCGTGAGCGGGATGACCGCGCCCAGCTTTACGGTCCCGCCCGGCGCGCCCGCGCTCATCGGCGCCAGCACGGTCAGCGCCAGCACCGCTCCAAGCATCAGCAGGACAGCCCTACGCATCATGCACCTCCGCTGTTGTCGCCTCGCCTACCGCCACACCGTGCGGGCCGTCTCCGTCACCAGGCGGAGCTTGGCCCACTGGTCGTCCTCCGAGAGCAGGTTGCCTTCCATCACCGACGCGAAGCCGCACTGCGGGCTGAGGGCCAGCCGCTCGAGCGGCACGTGCTTCGCCGCCGCTTCGATCCGCCGGACGAGGTCCCGCTGGGACTCCAGGTCCGGGCGCTTGCTGCTGACGAGCCCGAGGACGACCGTCCTGTCCCCGGGGACGAACCGCAGGGGCTCGAACGAGCCCGAGCGCTCGTCGTCGTACTCGAGCAGGAAGCGGTCCACCTTCAATGAGGAGAACAGCTTCTCCGCGATCGGGTCGTAGCCGCCCTCCGCGTACCACTGGCTGCGGTTGTTGCCGCGGCAGAGGTGGATCGCGATCGTCGCGCCGGGACGGCGCGCCCCGGCCAGCACCTCATTGTCCGCGCGGATGGCCTCGTCCAGGGCGGCGTCGGGCTCCATCCCCATCTCGGTCTTGATGTAGGTGCGCCACTTGGGGTCGATGTAGTAGCTGTAGCGCGGGGCGTCGATCTGGACGTAGTGGACGCCCTCCGACAGGAGCGCGGCCACCTCGGCCTGCATGATGGGCACGATCGCCCACAGGAGCGCCGAGTGGCTGGGGTACACGCGGTCCGTGACGCCGCGCTTGAAGGCGATGGCGGGGAACTGGTTGGCGCTGGGCAGGGTCATCTTGATCGCCGCGGGGGTGTGCTGCTTGAGGAACGGCAGCTCGTGGCCGGTCAGCCGGCGCACCGGTCGCAGCTTCTCGGTGACGATGCCCGTCACGGAGCTCGGCGCCGTGCCGGCGCCCTTCCAGGAACGGGCCACCGCGTCGCCGAGGTCGAAGCCCTCGACGGCGTCGGTGAAGTCGCTCATGAAGTTCCGGCGGCGCAGCTCGCCGTCGGTCACGACCGCGTAGCCGAGCTCGCGCTGCTTGTCGAGGACCCGCCGGATGTGGCGGTTCTCGATCTCGCGCAGCCGCTCGGGATCCGCTCCCGCCGCCCTCGCTTCCAGTAGCTCCGCGGGGCGCAGGAAGCTGCCGACGTGCTCCGCGCGGTACGACCCGCCCATGGCGCCGCTCCTTCAAAAACCGGAGGAAATTGGTCCACATATTCGCCCCGGGGACGGGCCGAACCTTGCCGGGGCGTGGCACGCGGCGCAGCGCTGAAGGGGCGGGGCCGGCAGGCGCACGAAGCGTGCAGAGAGATCGGGCCGCAGGATAGGAGAAGATGCCCCCGGCACGAATCCCCACTCAATTCCGACCCGGATCAGGGAGAAGAGGAGAGTTCGTCGTGACTGGACTCCGTCTGCGTCTGTCCGTGCTGCTGCTCATCGCCGCCGTCGCGTCCGCCGGGGCCGTCCCCGCGGGCGCGGCGCCCGCCGGATCGGTCCTGCGCATCGGGATCGACGTCGACGCCGGCACGCTGGACCCGCGGCTGGCCAACGACACCACCGCCCGCCGCGTCATCGAGCAGGTCTTCGACGGCCTGGTCGAGCTCGACCCGCAACTGCGGGTGCGGCCGGCGCTGGCCGAGTCGTGGACCCAGACCTCGCCCACGGTCTGGGTGTTCAAGCTGCGGAAGAACGTGCGCTTCCACGACGGCTCGCCGCTGACCGCGGGGGACGTCGTCTTCACCTACACCACCATCCTCGATCCGGCGCTGCGCGCGCCGCTGCGCGGCCTCTATACGCCGATCACCCGCGTCGAGGCGGTGGACAACGAGACGGTGCGCTTCACCCTCAGCGCCCCGTACGCGCCGCTGCTGAAGTACGCGGACATGGGCATCCTGCCCCGGGCCGCGGTGGAGCGGGCCGGCGCGGAGTTCGCCTCGAAGCCGGTGGGCACCGGTCCCTTCAAGTTCGCGTCCTGGCAGCGCAACAGCCGGATCACGCTGGAAGCGAACGCCGAGTACTGGAAGGGCCGGCCGAAGCTCGCCCAGGTCATCTTCAACGTCATCCCCGACAACACGACGCGCGCCGCGGCCCTGGAGTCGGGGGACGTGGACCTCATCCACTCGCCGCTCTCGCCGCAGGACGTGGCGCGCCTGCGGAACGCCTCCCGCGTGCGGGTCGTGGAGATGACGGGCCTGGGCCTCACCTATCTCAACATGAACACGGCGGACCCGGTGATCCGCGACGTCCGCATCCGCCGCGCCATCGCCCACCTCATCCCGCAGCAGACGATCGTCCGGCAGATCTACAGGGAGATGGACAAGCCGGCCACCTCGGTGCTGCTGCCGGCCTGGGGGGGAGTGTACACCGGTGAGATCACCCAGCCCGGGCACGACATCGCCCGCGCCAAGGCGCTGCTGGCCGAGGCGGGCTGGACGGATAGCAACCGCGACGGCGTCCTGGACAAGGGCGGCCAGCGGCTCGCCATCACGCTGCGCACGCACAGCGAGGATCCGAACCGCATCCAGATCGCGGAGCTGCTGCTCAGCATCATGCGCTCGTCGGGCATCGACGCGAGGATCGAGATCACGGAGTTCCCCGGGCTCGTGCAGGCGCTGCTCGGGGGCACCTATCAGGTCGCGCTGCTGGGGTGGTTGGGGCTCGTCGATCCCGACCGCGGCATGTACAACCAGTTCCACAGCAAGGGCAGCCAGAACTGGGAGAAGTACAGCAATCCGCGGGTGGACGCCCTGCTCGACGAGGGCCGGCAGAAGGCCGACCCGAACGAGCGGGCCCGGATCTACCGGGAGGTCGCCCGCATCGTGGCCGCGGACGTGCCGTACTTCGTGCTGACGTACCAGGGCTACATCGTCGGGATCAACCGGCGGGTGGAAGGCTTCACGCCGATCCCGAGCGGCAGCTTCCGATCGCTGTGGACCACGAGCGTGCCATAGCCGAACGACAGGCTGATCCGCGGATGCGATGACGCGCTACGCCGCCCGGCGCCTGCTGCTCCTGGTGCCGGTCATCCTCAGCGCGGCGGTGGTGACGTTTGCCCTGCTGCTCCTCCTGCCCGGGGATCCGGCCCTCGCCCTCCTCGGGCAGGAGGCCTCCGAGGCGGAGCTGGCCCGCTTCCGCCACCTGCTCGGATTGGACCGGCCGCTGCTCGTCCAGCTGGGGCTGTACCTCTGGCGGGTGGCCCACGCCGACTTCGGCCGCTCGATCACGCTGGACACGCCGGTGCTCCGCCTGATCGGCTCGACCCTCCCGGCGACACTCGAGCTGGCCACCGCCTCCATCATCCTGGCCGTGCTGGTGGGGATCCCGCTCGGCCTGCTGGCCGCGCGGCGGCGGGGGACCCCGATCGACACGGGGACGATGCTGCTGGCGCAGCTCGGGGTCTCGATGCCCGTCTTCTGGCTGGGAGTGCTCCTGATCCTGTTGTTCGCGGTGAAGCTGGACTGGCTGCCGTCCTTCGGGCGCGGCGCCCCGCTGCTCGGCGCTCTGCTCGCCGGGGACCGTGCGGCGGCCGCGGACAGCCTGCGGCATCTGCTCCTGCCCACTTTCACGCTGGCGTTCTTCAACCTGGCACTGCTCAGCCGCCTCACGCGGTGGGCGCTGCTGGAGGTCCTCGAGGAGGACTTCGTCCGCACCGCGCGCGCGAAGGGCCAGCGCGAGCGCGCCGTGCTGTACCGCCACGCGCTGCGCAACGCGCTGCTGCCGATCGTGACGATCGTCGGCCTGCAGTTCGGCAACGCCCTGGGCGGGGCGGTGGTCACCGAGACGATCTACGGCTGGCCGGGGATGGGGCGGCTGGTCGTGCAGGCCATCGGGCAGCGCGACTTTCCCGTGGTGCAGGGGGCGGTCCTGGTGCTCGCGGTGCTGTTCTCGCTCTTCAACCTGGCGGTGGATCTGACGTATGCGTTCATCGACCCGCGCATCCGGTACGAGTAGTCGTCGCCGCAGCTGGGGGCTGCGGCGACTGACCTTGTCGGCCAAGGTCGGGGCAGCCGTCATCGCCGCGATCGTCCTTGCCGCCGCCGCCCCTGCTCTGATCACCCGTGTCAACCCGGAGACGCTTGACATCCTGTCGCGCCTCGCGCCGCCTGCGGCCGGCCATCCGCTCGGCACCGATCATCTCGGCCGCGACCTCCTCAGCCGGCTGGTGCACGGCGCGCGATTGTCCCTGCTCGTGGCCGTGGTGTCGGTGGGGGGGGCGGTGCTGATCGGGGTCGTGCTGGGCCTGCTCGCCGGCTTCTACGGGCGGTGGGTGGACGCCGCCACGATGCGCCTTGTGGATACGTTTCTCGCATTCCCCGCGATCTTGCTCGCGCTGGCGCTCGTGGCGGTTCTTGGGGCGGGGGTGACCAGCGTCATCATCGCGCTGGCCCTGGTGTTCTGGACGCAGTACGCGCGGGTCGTGCGCGCCGTGACGCTCGCCGAGAAGGAGAAGGCCTACGTGGAAGGGGCGCGGGCCATCGGCGCCGGCGACCTGCGCATCCTGCTGCGGCACATCCTGCCGAACGTGCTCTCGCCGGTGATCATCCTGGCCACGCTCGGCATGGGCAGCGCGGTCGTCGCCGAGTCCACGCTGTCGTTCCTGGGGATGGGCGTGCAGCCGCCCGCGCCGTCCTGGGGATGGACGCTGGCCTTCGGCACGCGCTACCTCCGGGACGCGCCGCACATCGCGACCTTCTCCGGACTGGCCATCATGGCCACGGTGCTGGGCTTCAACCTGCTGGGCGACGGGATCCGGGACCTGCTCGATCCCAAGTTCCGGCCCCAATGACGAGAGGAGACCGCTGATGGTGACGCGCATCTACCGCCCCATCCAAATCGGAACGCTGGCCAGCGGCACGGAACTGCTCCTGCCGGTGCACGAGATCCGGGGCGACCGGCCGGGGCCCACCGTGGGGATCTGCGCCGGGATCCACGGCGAAGAGGCGACCGGGGTCGAGATCGTCCACCAGTTCCTCAAGACGCAGGACTTGAGCGGGCTGGCCGGGCGGCTGCTGGTGATGCCCATCGCCAACCCCTTCTCGTACGCCGCGGTCTCGCGCCACACGCCGATCGACATGAACAACCTGAACCGGGTCTTCCCGGGCAATGCCGGCGGCTTCCTCACCGAGCAGATGGCGCACCGGATGGTCGAGGGGTTCCTCAAGGGGCTGGATGTCTTCGTCGACTTCCACGCCGGCGGGGCGACTCCCACCGTGGACTACGTCTACATCATCAACGCCGAGGAGCTCTCCCGCGCCTTCGGCTCGCATCTGCTGTACCGGCCCAAGGAGACGCTGATGGGCACGTCCATCAGCGTCACGCGCGAGCTCGGCATCCGCTCCGTGGTCATCGAGCTGGGCGGCGGCCGGGTGGATCAGCGCGGCTTCGTGGCCCGCGGCCTCGCGGGGCTCCTCAACATCCTGCGGACCGTCGAGGCGCTTCCGGGAACGGCGGCGAACCCCGCGGAGCAGATCGTGCTGCGGGAGATCGCGATCTTGCGCCCCCATCACGGCGGCCTGCTGCTGCCGGAGGTGACCGAGCTGGGCGTCGAGGTGCGGGGCGGCCAGGTGCTCGGCCGGATCGTGAGCCCCTACTCGTTGGAGGAGCTCGAGGTCGTGCGCTGTCCGTTCGAGCGCGGCGTGATGGTGCTGACCCATCTCGTCCCCAGCGTCGTCGAGCCCGGCATCTACGGATTCATGGTCGGGAATCTGGGCACCGTCGAGTGATGTTCCGCCGAGGGCTCCGGCCCGATGGCGAGAATTTCTGTGGATGATGGCGAAGCCTGAACTGCACGCTCTGTCTGTGACGGAGATTGCCGCTGGGGTCCGCTCCCGCGAGCTTTCCCCTGTGGCGGTGACGGAAGCATGTCTGGCCCGCATCGGGGGGCTCGACGCCCGACTGCAGGCATGGGTGCATGTCGACCGCGATGGGGCCCTCGAACAGGCGCGTGCCCTCGAGGCGGAGGCGCGCGCGGGACGCTTCCGCGGCCCTCTGCACGGCGTGCCCGTAGCCTTGAAGGACATCTTCGACGCGGCGGGGCTGGTCACGACCTCGGGGGCGGCGAGCTTCGCCCACAGGCGCCCGGAGAAGGATGCGCGCAGCGTCGCGCTGCTGCGGCAGGCCGGCGCGGTCATCCTCGGGAAGACCATCACGACCCCCTTCGCCTTCGCCGATCCGAGTCCGACGCGCAACCCATGGAACCTCGAGCATACCCCCGGGGGGTCGTCGAGCGGTTCCGCGGCGGGGGTTGCCGCTCGGATGATCCCTCTCGCCCTCGGCTCGCAGACCATCGGCTCCACCGTCCGCCCGGCCGCGTACTGCGGGATCGTGGGGCTGAAGGCGACCTACGGCCGGATCAACACCGAAGGCGTCACCCCGCTGTCGTGGAGCCTCGACCACGTCGGGATC
>DASUAK010000017.1:0-2037 GCA_035763845.1 bacterium
GCCCGCATGGGCCGCGCCGGCACGGCGATCACGCTCGTCGGCCAGCACGACGTCGAGATCTTCGACCAGCTGCGCCGCAAGCTCGGTCCCGCCTTCAAGCGGCACCCGCTGAACATCTACGCCTGACCGGCGTACGACGCAGAGCGAGGCAGCACCGACGGACGAGGTCGTCCCCTCCGCAAGGCAGGGGATGACCTCGTTCCGTTTGGAATGTCACTAGTGTGCGCATCGTCTCGCTGCTGCCCAGCGCCACCGAAATCGTCTGCACCCTCGGGCTGGCCGACGCGCTCGTGGGCATCTCCCACGACTGCGACTACCCGCCCGAGATTCGTTCGCGCCCCATCCTCAGCCAGGCCGTCGTCACCACCGACCTCCCCAGCGGGCAGATCGAGACCCGCATCCGCGGCCAGATCCACCGCGGGATGAGCGTGTACCACCTGGACGAGGAGCAACTCGCCCGCCTGCGCCCCGACCTCATCCTCACTCAGGAGCTCTGCCAGGTCTGCGCCCCGTCGTACACGCTCGTGAAGCAGGCGGCCAAGATCCTCGAAGCGGAGGCCCGGATCGCCTCCCTCGAGCCCACCGCCCTCGACGGCATCCTCGACAACATCCTGCTCGTCGGCGAGATGACCAGCACGCTCGACCGCGCTGAAATGGTCGTCGCCGGCCTGCGCCGCCGCATCGAGGCCGTCCGCGCCGCGGTCTCAGGGAGCCCGCGTCCGTCCGTCGCCTGCATCGAGTGGCTCGACCCCATCTACGTCGGCGGCCACTGGGTGCCGGAGATGGTGGAGATCGCCGGCGGCACGGACCTCCTCGGACAGGCCGGTGAGCCATCGTTCACCGTCGAGTGGGATCGCATCGTTGAGGCCCGGCCGGACGTCGTCGTGGTGATGCCCTGCGGCTTCGACGTCCCTCGAACCCGACGCGAGGTACACCTCCTCACGGAGCGGCCGGGCTGGCACGACCTCCCCGCCGTGTGCGCGGGCCGCGTCCACCTCACCGACGCCTCCGCCTACTTCAACCGCCCCGGACCACGCATCGTCACCGGCCTGGAGATCCTCGCCTCCATCCTCCATCCCGGCAGCCTCTCAACGCCTCTCCCCGACCACAGCGTCAAGCCGCTGTCGTCGGAGACGGCCCGAACGATTCCGGAACGCTGAGGGACCGCTTGCTCGAGCAAGACTACGCGGGCGGGCAGGATCGAACAATCCCCCAAGTGGTCTACTGAAGCCAGTTCGGCATCAACTCGGTCTGGACCGAGTTCTGTTCGGGGTAACGACGCTGCCGCATGCGCGGCAGAACCGGGACGCCGGTGCCGGACTAGTACTCATCCCAGTTCCGCTTCTCGACCTTCCAGTTGCTGGGGCCCGAGGGGCGCATCGAGATGTGCATCATCGCGCTGGCGCGGGTGGCGCCGTGCCAGTGCCACGTGTTGGCGGGGATGAAGGCGATGTCGCCGGGGCGGATGATCCGCCGGCGGTCCTCCGTGGCGACGATCCCCTCTCCCTCGACGACGTACAGCGCCTGGTCCGTGGAGTGGGTGTGGGGGATGGTGCGGGAACCCGCCTCGAAGTAGACGGCGATCAGCTCCGCCTTCCCCGGATCCTTAGGCCGCTGCATGTAGTGCAGGCGTACCGTGCCGGAGAAGTCCTCGGGCCGCTCCGGCGGCGCCGCCTTGGTGCGGTCGGGCTTCAGCACGTCGATCATCGCTCCGCTCCTCGCCGCCGCATCACGTCGTCGACCGACTGTCCGAGCAGCAGCCGGCCGAGCTTGCGGTGGCCGATCTTGAGATAGTGGGCCCGCCAGACCTGGACGACCTCTTCCCGGGTCCGGGCGGCTTCCAGCTCGCCCTTCACCTTGGCCAGGTACTCACGCTCGGCTTCAATAGAAGCAAAAGCCGGCTCCCGGGTGGACATGCCTTCTATCTTCCGCGTAGGGAGGGCGTCCTTCCTAGCGAATAGGTCCGGCCGTGAGTTCGCGCCCGGGCCCGCCCCCGCGAGAGTCCTTCACCGCGGCGGAGCGGGCCGTCATCCAGCG
>DASUAK010000018.1:0-11956 GCA_035763845.1 bacterium
CAGAGTCTCGGCTTCCCCGCGCCGCAGGCCCTCGCCTGGATCGTCTCGCTCCTCGAGTTCGGGGGCGGCATCGCGATGGTGCTGGGCCTGTTCGTCCGCCCCATCGGGATCCTGTACATCGTGGAGATGCTCGTCACGACCTTCCGCGCGAAGATGGCGCGCGGCGTCGGTTTCATCGACCGGAGCACCGGCTGGGAGGTGGACCTACTGCTCGCGGCGATCGCCCTGGCGCTGGTCCTCCTCGGTTCCGGCGCCTTTGGGCTCGATGCGGCGCTGCGCTCGAAGAAGGGGACCCGGTTCCGGTAGCCCCGAGCGGCTTACGACTCCCCCGGGTCCTTGACCTCGTATCCGAAGACCGTTCTGGCCAGGGACGGTGACAGCGTCGCAACGCCCAGAAGAAAGATGTAGATGGCGTCTACCATCAACGGTGTTCTCAACCGGTCCACGCTCAACACCTCCCGTCTTGATGGATTGATGGGGCGTTCGTGATGCCCGGTCGCTCTCCTGTCCGGGGTTACCGGCACGCGGCCCTGACCGACGCCTCCGGCCGGGTCCTGGCCTACGTCGACCGCCTCGCCATCCATCCCGCCCCGTCCGGCGGCGGGACCATCGGCCTCGGCGGGATCGCCTTTGCGCCGGGGGCCATGGAGCGCCTCACCGGCCGCGGCATCCGGGCCGTGATCGTTTCGCGGGGTGTCCGCAGAGCGGATCTGCTGGGTCTGCGCCTATCCTTCCATGCCGGCGAGCAGCGGGCGCCCGAGGGCGGGTGGTACTGCGAGGCCGCCATCGGCACTTTCCGGACGCTGGCCGCCGCGGTGAAGCATCCGCCCCGCGCACGCCGCCGCTGACGCGGCGCCCGCTCGTCTAAAGCCATCCTGCGGGGGCATAGCACACGGTGAGGTCAACCTAGGAGGCGGCCCGTCGCACGGCGCGGACGGGTCGTTTTGCCGTCCCGGGGGGTGGGGGCGCCAATGGAAGAGATCTCCGCCATCGAACGCTCGCTGCTGAGCGGATTCATCCGCGACCGCTTCCTCCTCCGCCGCGCGATCGAGGCCGGCTTCCGGCCGGAGCTGATGCCCCACAGCCTGGGCCGCACCGTGGCCAAGGTCCTGATCGAGCTCCTGGACCAGTCCGACGCCACACTGGACCCCCTCACCGTCCGGGCCGTGCTGAACGAGCGCCGTGCCGGCTCCCCGGAGATGAAGAAGTTCATGGACCAGGTGGCCGCCGCTCCGGAGCCGGATGCCGCGAACGTCCTCTCCTACGTCGAGGTCCTCAAGGCGCGGCACAGCCGCCTCCGCCTGGTCGAGGTCAACACCGCCATCTCGACCTACCTGGAGGAAGACGCCGAGAACGGCGCGGAGAAGGCGGACATCGCGGACTTCGTGGGCGGGGTGATCCCTGTACTCATGGAGATCCAGCAGCAGCGCCTGGCCCGCACGACCGTCCCGGCCAGCGAGCTGGGGCGGGGGGTCGTCGGCGAGATCACCAGCGGGAACAACGGGCGGACGCTCGGCTACGATACCGCGCCGTTCGAGCGGCTCAACGAGGTGCTCTCCGGCCTGCGCCGCGGCTTCTACTACGGGCTGGCCGGCGCTCCGCGGCGGGGCAAGACCAACTTCGCGCTCGAGCTGGCCAACAGCGTGGCGGCGCGCTACCAGATCCCCGTCCTCTACTTCTCCTGGGAGCAGACCAGCCGGGTGCTCTTCTCGCGTCTGCTCGGCCGCGAAGCGCTGGTGAACCCGGCCATCCTCCTCACCGCGGACGCGAGTGCGCCGCGCATCCAGGGGCGGGTGAAGGACGCCTGGGACAAGATGCGGCAGGGGCTCGGCTCGCTGTTCCTGATCGAGGCCGGGCGCAACGACACGGTGGAGCACGTCAAGGCCCGGGCCCACAACCTGATGCACCTCTTCCACACCGAGGAGTGCGCGATCTTCATCGACTACCTGCAGCGCGTGCCGCTCGAAGAGCCGGTGCACGACGAGAAGGCGCGCACGGACCTCATCTCGGGCAGGCTGGCCGACCTCAGCCTGGAGCTGAACTGCCCGGTCTTCGCCATCTCACCGCTGGACAAGGAAGGCTGCCGGCTGGACGAGCGCCCGGCCGCGGACGTGGAGGATCTCTCCGAGTTCAGGCGGCCGACGATGCACCACAGCGTCGGCTCCGGCGATCTTGAGTACGACCTGGACGTGGCCATGGTCTTCAGCAAGGACTGGGTGGCGACGAAGAACCTGCAGGACATCCTGGCCACGGAGGCCAAGGCCGGCCGCGCGGAGAGCGACTTCCTGCCGCGCATCGACATCATCGACCTGCACCTGGACAAGAACCGCGACGCGCCCGACACGGTGGCCTCGACCATCCAGTACGCCTTCTTCATCACCTTGAACCGCTTCGTCGAGATCGGGTACAAGACCCAGGACCAGTTCTCGACCGGGTTCCGCGACTTCGCAAAGATGCAGCAGATCCTCGACCAGCTGCGCGAGGAAGGGTTGCTCTCCCCGGTGTAGAAGGCTCCCGGCGGGATGCGTCTCCTCGCGCTGCACGCGCTTCCCGTCCTCCTCGTCCTCGAGATCGCGGGGAACGCCGTGCTGGCGGGGTGGGCCCTGCTGGCCGGTTTCCGGAAGCGGACCACGATGAGCGCTGCGTTCTGGACAGTCCTCCTGCTCGTCGTGATGCTGGCGGTCGTGCAGGTCGGGGCCGGCATCCTGCTCGCCGTTGGGGGCAGCCGCCCCCGGGTATCCCTCCACTTCCTCTACGGCATCCTCGTCGCAGCCGGCACGGCGCTGCAGTTCGCGATGCGCCCCTCCGGCGGCCTGCGGCGGACGGTGCTCCGCGACCTCGCCGCAAGCGGCCGCGAGCCCCGCGCGCTGGCCCTCCTCTGCCTGACCCAGGCGGCCCTCCTGGCGCGAGCGTACACCACGGGAGCGTTCGGACGGTAAGGATCGAGCGGTCCGCAGAGGAGGTGGAGAGGGTGACGACCTGCCGGGATCGGCTGGAAGCGTATCTCCGCCGGCACGGGGTAAAGTACCGACTATCCTCGCACCCCGAGGTGTACACTGCTCAGGAAGTGGCGGCCGTCGAGCATGTCCCCGGCGCCCTCGTGGCCAAGGTCGTGATCGCGTCCGTCGACGGGACGATCATGGCGCTGGTGCTTCCCGCGTCCCACCGCATCGACATCCCGCGGCTCACCGCCGCGCTCGGCGCGACGGAGGCGCGCCTGGCCCGCGAAGAGGAGTTCGGCCACCTCTTCCCCGACTGCGAGGTGGGCGCGATGCCCCCCTTCACCAACCTGTACGGCGTTCCCGTCGTCGTAGACCGGTCCCTGACCGAGGATCCCCTGATCGTGTTCAACGCCGGAACCCACCGCGAGACGATGGCCGTGGCCTTCGCCGACTTCCGAGCACTGGTGCAGCCCGTGGTCGCGGAGTTCACCCAGACTCATGCCCACACGAGGTGAGCGATGCGGATGGTTCGCTTGATGTCCCCCGGTACGAGAAAGCGCGGATTCGTCGTCCCGGTGCCGCACACGCGGTCCGGGCAGAAGCACCTGCAGACCTACATCCAGACGCTGCGGCCGATGGTCGATGACATCGCCGCCACGCTTGATCTGGACCGGGACGCGCTGGGCGATGCGCGCGATCCCGACCGCGTCGGGGCCGCCTACCTCGGCGCGTTCCTCGACGACCTGGCCCGGAGGCTGGCCGACTGACCGCACGCTGGCCGAAGCAGCAGCGCCTCATCGCCCAGCTGCGCGATGTCCTGCAGCGAGACTTCGGGGCCCAGGACGCCTGGATCGTCCGGACGGCGGGGGGCCTGCGGTTGGACGTGCGGGTCGGCGGGCGGTCGCTGACGCTGCTCGACGACACCGAGGAGACATTCTGGGCGCGCTTCTACGCGCCCGTGGCCCGCGAGCGGATGCACCTGGGGGAGCGCTCCCTGGAAGTCGAGCAGTGGCGCCTGCCGCCGGCCGAGCTCGCCGCCGTGCTCAGGCCTTACTGGGCGGCGCGCGTCGGATCGCCCGGCGCAGGATCAGTGCCCCCGTCAGGGCCAGGCTGATCCCGATCGCAAAGACCACGCGTACGGCGACCGCGGGCGGGCCGAGCGCCGGCAGCAGCGCGCCCGCCAGGAAGGGGGCGGTCGATCCCCGGAGCCCGACCGCCGTGTTGTAGATCGCCACGTAGTGCCGGATCTGCCCCGTCGGCGAGTACTCCAGGATCGCCGTCAACCAGCCCAGGTCGAAGCCCGCGGACGTGAGCCCCTCGGTGACTCCGGCCAGCTGCACCATCCAGGGGTTCGTGGAGAGGAAGTAGATCGTCGGGGTGGCCGTTCCGATGAAGAGCACCAGACTCATCGCGCCCACCGCCGAGCGCCGGTCGATCATCCGCCCCCAGTAGTAGTACGAGAACAGCCAGGTCGCCGAGCTCACCGCGCTGAGCAGGCCGGCCTGGAAGCTCGTCGCGTGCAGCACGTCCACGAGCAGGATGGGGATCGCCGGGCTGATGAACCACACGCCGAAGCCGTAGATCAAGAGGCCCAGCAGGAACAGGCGGAAGGGACGGTTCTCGCGCAGGATCTCCCGCGTGCGGGAGAGGTCGATCGGCTCCTCCGCCGGCACGTCCTCGGGCAGGCGCATCCGGCTGAAGATGAAGGAGCTGGTCATCCCGAAGAGACCGCCCGCGGCGAAGACCCACTGGAAGGGGACGAACTCCATGACGCGCCCGCCGATCAGCGAGGCGGCGATCCACACCACGGCCATTCCCACCCGCACCAGCGCCATGATCCGCCCCCGGATCTCGGGCGGGTAGACCGAGCGCATCACCTGCGCGTAACCCAGCGTGCTGATCGAGCCGATCGCGTAGTGCCCGAGGATGACGGCCACGTAGGCCGTAGGGGTCTGCACCGCCGGCATGAGCAGCAGCAGGGCGCGGGCGATGAAGGAGGGGATGACGACCAGGCGGACCGGGTTGCGCGCTCGGACGAAGCGCGCGAACCACAGGGAGAACAGGAGGACGATGCCCTCCGCCGCGACGACCAGCGACACCTCGAGAGCGCTGGCGTGCAGCTGGTCGCGCGCCATGAACGGCACGAACGGCCGGGTCAGCCCCCCGAAAAGGCCGAAGAACAACGCGGCGATGATGTCGATCCGCGCGTTGCGGCGGGCCGGCGCCGGGATCCACGGTCGTAGCGGCGAGATCGTCGAGAGCGACAGCACAGCGGTCCCGCCGATTTGGGTTCGAGTTCCCCGGACAGGAAGCCTTTCGCGGCGCCCCGAAGCAAGGGATGATGCTCCCCATCATCCTGGCCCTGGTCGCGGCGTTGCTGGCCGCCCCCGCGGCGGCGGCGCCGACGCTTGAAGACCAGGTGGACGCCATCGCCCGCGAGTTGATGTGCCCCGTGTGCGCCGGCCAGACCGTGGCCGAGTCGAACTCGACCCTGGCCGTGCAGATGCGGGCGGAGATCCGGCGGCGGCTGCTGGCCGGGGAGAGGCGGGAGCAGATCCTGGCCTACTTCGTCGGGCAGTTCGGGGAGTCGGTCCTCGCCGCGCCGCCCAAGCGCGGGGCGGGACTGGCGCTGTGGCTGGGGCCTCTTGCGGTGTTCGCAGTGGGCCTCATCGTGATGATCCGCTACCTGCGCCGGATCACGCGGCCGCGCAGCCCCACGGCGTCCTGAGCCGCCCCGGCATGCGCTACGCTGTCATCTCCGACGTGCACGCCAACCTTGAGGCCCTCGAGGTGGTGCTGGCGGACATCGAGGCCCGCGGTGCGGAGGCCGTGATCTGCCTGGGGGACTTCGTCGGCTACGGCCCCGACCCGGTCGCGTGCGTGGAGCGGCTGCGGAACCGGTTGGCGGGCGCCGTGGTCGGCAACCATGACCGCGCCGCGGTCGAGCAGGTTGACATCACCGACTTCAACCCGTACGCCACCGCGGCCATCGTCTGGACCCGCGAGCAGCTCACGGACGGGGTGCGGGACTTTCTGCGCGAATTGCCGGAGCGGCTGCAGCGGGCCGGCTTCCTCGCGGTGCACGGCAGCCCGCGCCTGCCCGTGGACGAGTACATCCTCGACGCCGCGGTGGCCCGAGACAGCTTCGCCGCCGCCGACTTCCATCTCTGCCTCGTCGGCCATACGCACGTCCCGGGCATCTTCGTGCACGACGGGGAGCATGTGGCGGCGCTGCCCTTCCTGCCCGAGCAGCCGCTCGCGCTGCACGCCGAGCAGCGCTACATCCTCAACGTCGGCAGCGTGGGCCAGCCCCGCGACGGAGACCCGCGGGCGGCGTATCTGTGGCTGGATGAAGGCGGAGCGTCCGCGATGCTGGTGCGGCTCGAGTACCCGGTGGCGCGCACCCAGGAGAAGATGGCCGCCGCCGGTCTGCCCGATCTGCTCGTGGAGCGCCTGGCGTATGGACGGTAGAACGGGGGCGCCCGCGGCAGGAGCGCGTCTCCGGCGCGGGAACGGGAAAGAGGGCACCACATCCCCATCGTGAGGAGCCATCCCATGGAGAAGCGTCCGATGACGATCGACGACTTGCTGTCGCTGACGTGGATCAGCGACCCCCAAGTCTCACCCGACGGCAGCCGAGTGGTCTGGGTGCAGAAGACTGCCGACCGCGGGGCGGATACGTATCACTCACACATCTGGATGATGGCTCCGGATGAAGGGATCCCCCGGCCGTTCACGGCCGGGGAACATCAGGACAGCCTGCCGCGCTGGTCGCCGGACGGCCGGCGCATCGCCTTCCTTTCGGACCGCGGCGCCGCGGGCGGCGAGCCCGGGGGCAAGAAGCCCAAGCAGATCTACGTGATCCCCGCGGACGGCGGGGAGGCGCGCGCGGCTACGGTGGGGACGTTCAGCCCGACGGACCTGGCCTGGTCGCCCTACGGCGCGACGATCGCCTTCATCGGCAAGCCGGAAACCCCGAAGGGGGAGAAGAGCGACGTCAAGGTCATCACCCGGGTGCGCTACAAGTTCGACGGCGAGGGCTACTGGGACGGGCGGTACAAGCACCTCTTCACGGTGCCCGCGTCGGGCGGCGAGGTCCGCCAGCTCACCGCCGGCGACTTCGATCACGTCGATCCGGCCTGGTCCCCGGACGGGCGCTGGATCGCCGTCGTCACGAACCGTTCGGAGGAGGCCGATTTCATCAACGTCACCGACGTCTGGCTCGTTCCTGCCGGTGGCGGCGAGATGCGGCGGCTCACCGGGTCGGTCGGCCCCTGCAGCATGCCGGCCTGGTCTCCGGACGGCTCGCGCCTGGCCTACCTCGGCCACGACAACGCGGCGATGAGCGCCACGAACATGGGCCTGTGGATCGTGCCCGTCCAGGGGAGCGTGCCCATGCGGGTGGCCCCGGAGTTCGACCGCAGCCTGGTCCACCACATCATCACCGACATGCGCGCCCATCCGAAGGTGGGAGGGCCGGTCTGGTCCCCGGACGGGCGGTCCATTCTCGTCCTGGTCGCCGAGGGAGCGACGAACCAGCTCGCCGCGATCGACGTCGGCTCCGGGGCCGTGACGGTGCTGACGAGCGGCCGCCGGGAGATCTACGGCGCCGCCTTCGACCGCGGGCTCCGGCGCGGGGTCATCGCGGTCTCCGATCCGGTCACCCCCGGTGATCTCTGGGCCGTGCGTCTGGAGGGCGGGGCGCTCCGGGAGCAGCGGCTCACCACGGTCAACGCCCCCGTGCTGGCCGGCCTCGAGCTCAGCGTGCCGGAAGCGTTCACCTACGAGGGCGCCGACGGCTGGCCGGTCGAGGGCTGGGTGATGCGCCCCGCGGGCTTCCGCGCGGGCCAGCGGTACCCGACGGTGCTGCAGATCCACGGCGGTCCGCACGGCGCCTACGGCGAGGCCTTCTTCCACGAGTTCCACGTTCTGACCGGGCAGGGGTTCGCGCTCGTCTACACCAACCCGCGCGGCAGCCAGGGCTACGGCCAGCGCTTCACCGCGGCCACGCACCATGACTGGGGCGGGAAGGACTACGAGGACATCATGCGGGGGCTGGACGCGGCGATCGCCCGCCATCCCTTCATCGACCCCGACCGGCTGGGCGTGGCGGGCGGCAGCTACGGCGGCTTCATGACCAACTGGGTCGTCGGGCACACGAACCGCTTCAAGGCCGCGGTGACGATGCGCTCGATCAGCAACCACCTCAGCCAGTGGGGGACGAGCGACCTGGCGTTCATGAAGGGGTTCTGGGAATTCCCGGGCGACCCGTGGGAATCGCCGACCTGGTACTGGGAGCGCTCGCCGCTGGCCTACGTCGCGAACATCACAACGCCGCTGCTGATCCTGCACAGCGAGATGGATCTGCGCTGCCCGATTCCCGAGGCGGAGCAGCTGTTCGCGGCCCTGAAGAAGCTGCGCCGGGAGGTCGTCCTCGTGCGCTTCCCCAACGAGAGCCACGATCTCTCGCGGATCGGCAAGCCGGCGCACCGGGTCGAGCGGCTGCGCTGGATCCTGACGTGGTTCACCGACCACCTGCTGCGGTCCGCTCCCGCGCGGGAGGCCGTGGCCGCGGGAGGCGCCGAGTGAGTACTACCGGCGACGAGGGCGCGCGGGTTCCCGGCGCGCGGCCCCGTCGGAGAGGCCGGCGTGGAGGGCGGCGTCGGCGCAAGGGCACTTCCGCCTCGCCCCAGACCGCTCCCGCTCGCGAGACCGCCGCCGCTCGCGAGACCACTGCCGCTCACGAGACCGCCGCGGCCGGACCGCGCATCTACACGCGCGGAGGAGACCGCGGGGAGACCGGGCTCATCGGCGGGCAGCGGGTGGCCAAGGACCATCCCCGCGTCGAAGCCTACGGGGCGGTGGATGAGCTGAACGCCTCGCTGGGCGCCGCCCGCGCGCTGACACGGGAGCCCGACCTCATCGAGGTGTTCGACCGCATCCAGCATCGCCTCTTCGACCTGGGGGCGGAGCTGGCCACCCCCGGCGCGTCGGGGCCCCCCTCGGCGATCACCGAGGCGGAGGTGAAGGTGCTCGAAGGGGTCATCGACCTCTACCAGGAGACCCTCGCCCCGCTGCGCGAGTTCATCCTGCCCGCGGGCACCGACTTGGGGGCCGCTCTGCACGTGGCCCGCACGGTCTGCCGGCGCGCCGAGCGGCGGGCGGTGAGCCTGGCCCGGCAGGAGGCGGTGAACCCGGAGGTCGTACGGTACCTGAACCGCCTCTCCGACCTGCTGTTCGTCCTCGCCCGGGTGGGGAACGAGCGGGGCGGGGTACCGGACGTCACGTGGAAGAAGGCCAGCCCGCCCCCGGTCGCGGCGCAGGACTCCCGCCGGCCCGGAGGATCCGCCCCGGCCGCCTCCGCCGCCCAGGGTCCGGTCGCCCCGGCAGCGGCCCGAGTCCGGCGCCGTCGCGGACGCCGCCGGCCCAGGACCAAGCCCCAACCCCCGAATCCCCAGGGCTGACCGGCTTTCCCGGGGGGCCGTCTTGACCCTTCCGGCGCAGTAGGATAGACTCAACATTGATGTAGACAACCGTCTACATCACCGATGAAGGTCATCGATCTCACCAGCAAAGCCGCGCACCGCAGCGTCCGTCTGGACCCCTCCCCGGCGTACGACATGCTCGCCGCGCTCTTCGTGGCCGAGAACTGGGATCCGGAGCGCGGCTTCGAGGTGGAGCGCCGCTGGGTGCAGGAAGCCCGCGCCGCCCTGGGCGTGGGTCTCCGCGACGACCTGCGCCTCTTCATCCACGAGCGCGGGTTCGGGCTGGGCCTGAGCTCCTTCCTCGCCGCGGGCAGCGGGGCGACCATTCCCGAGTTCCTCAAGCTCCTCTCCGCGGCCCACCCGCGGGAGCTGGTCGAGCGCATGCTCACCGCCCCCCGCGCGGCCCGGCCGGCGGCGCCGCTGCTGCGCGAGGCGATGCGGACCCGGCGGGAAGGGGCGGTCGCCGAGTTCCTCGCCGCCTATCCGGAGGAGTACGATCAGGCCCGCGTCCGCGAGATCGTGACGCTGCCTCCCGCGGAGGTCCAGCACCGGCTGCTGCGCCTGCTGCGCGCCTTCCATGGGAAGGTCTACCAGCGGGACGAGGCGCGCGTGGGCCCGTTGCTGCGTGCCGATGTCGAAGCGAAGCAGGCGCAGGCGAAAACGCTGCCGCCGGAGGACCTGGTCGAGCGGGCCACGGGCGGGATCAGCGTGGGGGCGGACGCCGAGATCCTGCAGGTCGTGCTGGCGCCGTCGTTCTTCTGCCGGCCCTACAACCTCATCACCGAGTATCCGGGCGTGCGGCTCTTCGTGTACCCGGTGGATCTGTCGGCGGCCGATCCGGACGCGGGCGCGCGCGACCTCGCCCGGCTGTTCAAGGCGATCGGGGACGACACGCGGCTGCGCATCCTGCAGATGCTGGCCGAGCGTGAGATGTACCTGCAGGAGATCGCCAACCGGCTGGGCGTGACCCACGTCACGGCGATCCACCACCTCGCCCTGCTGCGGGCCGCGCACCTCGTGCGCTCTGTGGAGCGGGGCGGACTGAAATACTATCAACTGCGATCCGAGACGGTGGCCCAGATCGGCGGGCGGCTGCTCGATCTTGTCGGCGCAGCACAGGCGGGAGGACGATGAAGAACATTGATACCCTTGTACGCGACCGTGAGGTGCTGACCGTGGAGCAGGCGGCCGAGTATCTGCAGATCCACAAGGTGACGGTCTACAAGTACATCCGCGCGGGGATCCTGCCGGCGGCCAAGCTGGGCAAGGTGTACCGGATCTACCGGCGCGACCTCGAGGCGCTGATGGCCGCCGCGCGCGCATCCGGGAAGTGACCCTGCCGCGCCTGGCCACCTTCGCCGCCCTGCGTCACCGGGACTACCGGCTCTTCTGGACCGGCATGGTGGTGTCGCTGGTCGGCATGTGGGTGCAGTCCACGGCGCAGAGCTTCCTCGTCTGGCAGCTCACCCGATCGCCGCTCGCGACGGGCCTGACGACATTGTTTTTCTCGCTCCCATCCACGCTGCTCGCCCTCTTCGGCGGCGTGGTGGCCGACCGCGTCGACCGCAGGCGGCTGCTCCTCGTCACCCAGTCCGTCTTCCTGCTGCAGTCGGTCATCCTCACCGTCCTGACCTTCACGGGGATGATCGAAGTCTGGCACATCTACCTGCTGGCCACGCTCAGCGGGACGGTGATGGCGTTCGACGCGCCGACCCGGCAGGCGCTCGTTCCTTCGCTGGTGGAGCGAGGGGACCTCACGAACGCCATCGCGCTCAATTCCACCGCCTTCAACGCCAGCCGGGTGATCGGGCCGCCGATCGGCGGGCTGATCTACGCCGCGGTGGGGCCGGCCTGGTGCTTCGCCCTGAACGCCGTCACCTACCCGGCCATCCTCATCGCCCTGGCCGCGATCCGCCCCGCACGCTCGCTGCTGCAGCGGGTGGGGACGCATCCTCTGCGCGATCTCCGCGAAGGCGTGAGCTTCGCCATGCGCAGCCCCCTGATCCGGGGACTGCTGCTGATGGTGGCCCTCAACGGGGCCTTCGCCTTCACCTATATCGTCTTGATGCCGGTGATCGCGAGCCAGGTGCTGGGGGGCGGGCCGCGGGAGAACGGCTTCCTGATCGGCGCGGCGGGGGTGGGGGCCACACTGGGCGCCCTCTGGGTGGCCTCGGTGGGCATGCCCCGCCGGCCCGGGCGCGCCATCGTCGGCTTCGGTCTGGCCGGGGCTGCGGGGCTCGTTGCCCTCTCGCTCTCCCGCTCGCTTCAGCTGTCGATGGCGATGACGGCCTTCGCCGCAGGGTCGATCATGGCGTTCATGGCCACCAGCAATTCCGCCATCCAGGCCTACACTCCGGACGCCCTGCGCGGGCGCATCATGAGCCTCTACACCTTCGCCCTGATCGGCAGCGGCCCGTTCAACGCGCTGCTCGCGGGCGCCCTGGGGAACACGGTGGGCGCGCCGCTGACCATCGCGATCAGCGGCGTGCTGCTGGCCGTCTCCATCCTCGTCATCGCCTCGCGCAACCG
>DASUAK010000019.1:0-2154 GCA_035763845.1 bacterium
GGGGAGACCCCCGCCGGCGCCGTGAAGGAGGGCCAGGTGATGGATCCCTCCGTGCTCGGGCTCGCCGTGCGCAAGGTCCTCAGCGAGGCCGGGATCCGGCCGGGGCGCGTGGTATCCGCGGTCGGCGGCCAGGCCGTCATCGTCCGCGAGCTGAAGCTGCCGCCGATGAGCGACGATGAGCTGAAGCAGGCGGCGCGCTTCGAAGCCGAGCGGTATATCCCCTACGGCGTGCGCGAAGTGAACATGGACTTCGACGTCATCGGGGAGACGACCGAGGACAACCAGCGCAAGATGGTCGTCCTGCTGGTGGCCGCCCGGCGCGAGATCGTGGACAAGCACGTCCAGGCCCTCGAGGCCGCCGGCCTACAGCCCTTCGTCCTGGACGTGGAGTCGTTCGCCGTGATGCGGGCCCTGGACGCCCAGGCCCACACCAACGGCGGCGGGGAGGCCGCGGTCTTCGTCGACCTCGGGGCGGAGACCACGGACATCGTCATCACCGAGGGGGGCGCGATGCGGCTGACCCGCAACGTGAACATCGGCGGGGACAGCCTGACCAAGGCCATCGCCGCCCGCATGGACATGGAGTTCAAGACCGCCGAGCAGCTCAAGGAAGAGAAGGGCGCCGTCCTGCTGGAGGGCGAGCCGCTGCCCGACGACAAGACGGTGCTCACCCTCCACGACGTGATGCTGCCGATCCTCGGCGACCTGGCCACCGAGATCCGCCGGTCCCTCGACTACTTCCAGACGCGGTGGCGGGAGAGCCGGGTGGGGAAGGTCGTGCTGAGCGGCGGGACGGCCCGCCTGCAGAACCTTGACCGGTTCCTCTCCCTCGAGCTCGGGGTGGAGACGATCGTGGGCGATCCCTTCGTCGCCTGCGACGGCTCCGACCGGGCCGTGGGCAAGGACCGCAAGCGCGCTCCGGCCCTGGCGACGGCGGTCGGACTGGCGATGAGAGGAGCGGCCGAACGATGATCCGGATCAACCTCCTACCGCGTGAGAAGGCTCAGCGGCGGCCCATCGCTCCGCGCCTCCTGCTGGTGGCCGTCGGCGCCGGCCTGCTGGTGGTGGTGACCGCCGCCACCCTGTGGCTCAACGCCCGCAACGCCGCGATCAAAGCCGAGGTGGAGCGGGTGAACGTGCAAATCGAGGAGCTGCGGCCCAAGGTGGCCCGCGTCCAGGAGCTGCGCAAGGCGATCGAGTCGGCCCGCCGGAAGGCGGACCTCCTCAAGAGCCTGGAAGCCTCCCGCGTGCCCTGGGACGTCATCCTGGAGGAACTGCGGGACGTTCTGCCCAAAGACGTGTGGTTGGTGCAGGTGCAGGCCAACGACAACGGGGTGCTCACGTTCAGCGGCTACGGCATGAGCTACACGGCCGTCGCCCGGTTCATGGTGAGCCTGGAGGGCTCGGACCTGTTCGAGGCGGTCGACATGGTGGTGAGCCAGCGGTCCACGGTGGGCCGGACCCGGGTCATCAACTTCTCGCTGACCGGCAAGTTCGTCCGTCCGGCAAAGGAGGCCGCCACCCGATGAACCGCCGCGAACGCATCCTCCTCATCGTCGGCTCGTCGCTGATCGTCTTCCTGCTGTTCTATTACTACATCTACTCGCCGCGCCAGGCCGAGTACCGCGCGCTGCAGGCGCAGCTTCAGGATCGTCAGAACACCCTGCAGCGGATGGAGGCGGACGCCCGGCAGGCCCCGCAGCTGGAGGCCGAGTTCGCCCGGCTCCAGGCCACGATCGCGCAGCTGGAGAGCAAACTGCCGACCTCGAAGGAGACGGCGGTCCTGCTCGTGCAGCTGGAGAACCTGACCCGGGACCTGGGGATCGACCTGAACTCGATCCGCCCCGCCAACCTCGAGTCGCCGCCGCGGCCCGCCCAGCCCGCGGGCGCGGCGGCCCAGCCCGCGACCGCGACGTACCTGCGGTATCCGATCAAGCTGACGATGAACGCGGACTACAGCGAGCTGCTCCGCCTGACCAGCCGGCTGCACACCTTCCCGCGCCTCATCGTCGTCCGCCGCATCGTCATCTCGCCGCGGGTGGTTCCCGACCTGTCGGCCGAGGTCGACGTCGAGACGTTCGTGCTCCCCAAGGAGGCGCGCTAGATGGGCCGGATCCGCGAGTTCATCAAGAAGAATCCGATCGCGGGGTGGGC
>DASUAK010000020.1:0-3464 GCA_035763845.1 bacterium
CGGCCGATCTCGACGAGCACGAGCTCGGCGTCCTGCCCCCGCCCCGCCTCCGTCAGGGCCTCGAGCCGGCGCTGTCCCAGCCCTTCCCGCAGGCGGAGCCGGCACCGCTCCGTGCTCGCCGCCTCCATGCTCGTCGGTGGCGCGCCGATGGCCTCCCGCATCTGCCCGGCGCTGCCCATGATCTGCGCGGCCCGCTCGAGATCGCCGTCGGCCACGAACACGGAGACGAGACCATCGAGGCACTTGACAAGGCCCAGCCGGTCTCCGTGCGTGCGGTGCAGCGAGAGGCTCTCTCCGTAGCGGCGATACGCGCCGGCGAGGTCGCCCTGCGCCAGAGCGATGCCGGCGAGGAGACGCAGCGCGTAGCCGATCGCCCATCGGTCTCCGAGGTCGCTGAAGATGCGGTGGCTCTCCTGCGCGTACCGCAGGGCCAGCGCGTAGTCCTTGCGGGACAACGCCGCATCGCCCAGGGTACGGAGAGAGGTCGCCGCGCCGCGCCGGTCGCCGATCTCACGGAACAGGGTTACCGCCTCCTCGGCAAGGGCCACGGCGCGCCGTTCGTCCCCCTGATGCAGCGCGACCCGGCCCAGGGTGCCGAGCACGGCGGCCACGCCGAAACGCGAGCCGATCGAGCGATAGAGCTCCACGCTCTCCCGCAGCACCTCGGCAGCTTTCGCGTGATGACCCTGGCTGTCCTCGATCAGCCCCAGCACCGAGAGCACGTCGGCCACTCCGCGCCGGTTCCCCGCGTCGCGCGCCATCGGCAGCGCCTCTTCGAGGATCGCCTTCGCCTGATCGTACCGGCCCTGACGCCAGTGCAGGAAGCCCAGCTGCACCATGGCCGAGCCCATCCCGGTCCGGTCGCCCAGCCGCCGGGTCATCGCCAGGGTGGCGGCCTGCACGGAAACGGCCTGGTCGTAATCCCCCAGGAGCCGGGCGGCGTAACCCCTCCCGCGTTCGCCCAGCGCGATCCCCCAGGCGTCGCTGCTCTGCCTGAACAACGCCACGCTGTCCGTGTAGACCTTCAAGGCCTGCTCATAGTGGCCGTTCTCCAGCGCGATGTCGGCGAGCACGCTCAGGGCGAGCGCCTCCCCCCACACGCTCCCGGCGGTCCGGAACGCCGCCAGGGTCTCCTCGGCCAGAGCGGTGGCCTTTGCACAGTCGCCCTGGGCCAGATAGGCGGTGCTGTGCACCAGGCGGGCCGAGGCCTCGCTCTCCGCATCTCCGGTGATCCGGGCGAGCTCGAGGGCGCGCTGGGCGAGCTGGTGCGCCTGAGCATAGCCGCCCGCCGCGACGGCCAGGACGCCGGCGCCGTTGAGGGCTCGGGCCCGCGAGACGCTGGGGGCCTCGAAGCGTCCCAGGATCGCAGCCAGCCACTCTCCGCCGATCGTGAGATGGCCGTGCAGGTACCAGAAGCGCCAGAGCGCGGCCCCCAGGCGGAGGGCGCGGTCGGATTCGCCGCTCTCCACCGCCCACCTCAGCGCCGCCTGCAGGTTGTCCCACTCCCGCTCCAGCCGGTCGAGCCACAGCTGCTGGCGGGAGCCGCGCAGGTACGGCTCGGCCTGCTCCGCCAGCTCCAGGACCCACTGGCCGTGGCGCAGGCGCAGGTCCGCCGCTTCCCCCGCGGCCGCCAGCTTCTCGTGCGCATACTCCCGGATGGTCTCCTGCATGGTGTACCGGGCTTCGGTGTCCCCGCCGGCGTTGACCAGGGACCGGTCCACCAGGCGGCCGAGAACATCCAGCACCCCCTCCCGTTCCAGGGAGGCATCCGGGCACACGGCTTCAGCGGCCTCCAGCGTCCAGCCGCCGGAGAAGACGGACAGCCGTCGGAGCAGGACGCGCTCCGGCTCGGACAGGAGATCGTGACTCCAGTCCAGCGCCGCGCGCAGCGTCTGATGGTGCGGCAGCGCCGTGCGGGCCCCCCCGGCCAGGAGGCGGAAGCGGTCGTCCAGCCGTTCGGTGATCTGATCGACGGTCAGCACCTTGACCCGGGCCGCGGCGAGCTCGATGGCCAGGGGCATGCCGTCGAGCCGCACGCAGATGCGGGCGACGGCGCCGGCGTTCTCCCGTGTAAGGGCGAATCCCGGCGCGACAGCCTGGGCGCGGTCGACGAAAAGCCGGACGGCCTCGTTTCGGACGAGGCGTTCGCCGTCCGGCGGGCCGCCGTCCGGCAGGGGAAGGGACGGGATCCGCCAGACCTTCTCACCGTCGATCCCGAGAGGTTCGCGGCTGGTGCAGAGCACCTGCACGACCCGCGTCGCGGCGAGCAGGCCCTGCAGGAACTCGGCCGCGGCCGCGGCGAGGTGCTCGCAGTTGTCCACGATGAGGAGGAGCTGACGCGCGCGCAGGAAGTCGAAGACGGCCGCTTCGAGCGACAGCCCCGCGGACTCCCGGATCCCGAGCGTCGAGGCCACCGCCTGGACCACCCGGTTCGGATCGCTCACGGACGCGAGCTCCACGAACCAGGCGCCGTGCTGGAACTCCGTGAGCAGGTCCGCGGCGACCTGGAGGGCGAGGCGGGTCTTCCCGGCGCCCCCGCTGCCGACGATGCTGAGGAGCGGCACTGTCCGCAGCAGCTCTTTGATCTCGGCGATCTCCCGCTCGCGGCCGACGAAGCTCGTCAGCTTGCGCGGCAGGTTGTTGGGGAAGGTGTCGACGGACCGCAGCGGCCCGAACGCGGAGGGCAGACCGGGCAGCACCACCTGGAAGAGGTGCTCCCACTGATGCAGATCCTTCAGTCTGTGCATCCCCATGTCGCGGAGCGTGATGTCGCCGGGCAGGACGCCCTCGGCCAGCTCCCGCGTGGCCTCCGAGAGGAGGACCTGGCCCCCGTGCCCCGCCGAGGCGATGCGCGCCGCGCGGTTCACGCACAGCCCGACGTACTGGCCGCCGCTCAGCGCGGGATCCCCGGTGTGCATCCCCATGCGCACCTGCACGGGGAAGCGCTCCGGCCAGGGATGGCGCGCGAGGGCCTGCTGCGCCGCGGCGGCGAACTGCACGGCGTCGGGGGCGTGAGGGAAGACGATGAAGAACCCGTCTCCGGCGGTCAGCACCTCGCGGCCGCGAAACCGCTGCATCACCTCTCGCATGATGCGGTGGTGGTCGGCCAGCACGCCTTCGTAGCGGTCGCCCAGCTCCTGGAGCATGCGGGTCGAGCCCTCGATGTCGGTGAAGACGAGCGTGAGGATCCCGGTGGGCAGCTCACCGGCCCGGCCGGAGGCGGCATCGGCCTCTTCGCGCGGGCCGATGTGAGGGGAAGAACCCTCGAAGCGCTCGGTGAGCAGGAGGGCGAGGTCGTTCTCGATGTACTCGCGGAGCTCGTCCGGCGTCGAGAACTTCCGGTAGCAGAGGGATTCGTCCCGTTTGATCTCCTGGAGCAGGGCCGCGAGGCGGGGGTCGCGGTCGGGCGCCGGCGTCTTGATGTAGATCAGGCGCGGGCGGCCCCCCGCGAGGCGGTATTCTTC